>JAJCZP010000017.1 GCA_029262315.1 Deltaproteobacteria bacterium
CTCCGGAGGAGCGGCGGCACCTGGCCTGGATGGCGCCTCGGCTGCGACACATGATTCACGCGGAGGAGCTGCCGTTCCTCAACAGTACCGACAAGCGTGCGGCGTTGGCGCTCAACTACATCGAGCCGCAGTAGCCCACGAGTGACGCGATCGCGGTCAGGCCGTGCGCAATAGGGTCTGACATCGAGGTCTTACGCCGACCGATATCAGGCGTTCATGTGGCCTGTCATCGGCGGGTAGACGCACGACTCCTACGCATCCCCGCCGCTTGACTGTCGATCCTCTCCCCAGGATAGAATGCCCCACCGCGCATGGACGGCGAGCCGCCAGCTTCTATGGATCATACCCCGCCGCCATCGCTCGCGCTGGAACGTGCCCACCTAGACCTGATCAACCGCCGATTACCGTTCTTCGCCCTCGGATGGCTCGCAGTTGCATTCTTCTGGATTGCAACTCTGCTGCTGGAGACCGGGGCGGCGTCCCTTCCAAGCTTACTCCTCCTCGGGTTCCAGGCAGGCGCTTTCGCGACGACGGTCGTCGTCATCCGGCGCGAGGTCCACGAACACCGGGCCATCGTCTTCCTCGTCGTTGCCATGGTCGCACTCGGACTCTCCTGGACGGCCTTCTTCGTAACGCTCGGAGGACCGGCCGCCGCCGTCGCCATGATCCAGGTGGCGTTCTGTGCGAGCGCGGGTTTCACCTTCGCGCTGCGCTGGCACACGACATTGGTAGCGGTCCTCGGCACGCTCTGGGTCTCGATGCTCGCGGATCCCTGGCTCACGCAGGCAATGCCCCCCCTTGAGAGCGCTACGGCCGCCGCCATAGGGACCGCACTCATTCTTCTTGCGACGGAGAGCGCCCACCGGAGTTTTCGGCGGGACGTCGATCGCCGCACCCTTGATGAGGAGGCGCGGCAGGCACTCGAGGTCTCGCGGAACGCCCACCGCGATGGGGAGTTCACGTTCCGGAGTCTGGCGGAGTCTATGGAGGTCGCCGTCTTCATCGTCGAGGGCACGTCACTCCGCTACGTCAACGCTACCGCCATGGCGATGACCGGCTACTCGCTCGACGAGCTCGTGAACATGCCATTCTGGGAAGTGATGCACCCCGACGACCGCGAGCAGGTGCAAACGCGCGGTCTGGCGCGCCAGCAGGGAGCAGAATTGCCCGCGCACGTGGAGTATCGAATTCGCACCAAAAGCGGCACCACCCGCTGGGTGGACTACCGCGCCGTGATCATGGAGTTTCAGGGGAGGCCGGCCATGCTCGGTACGGCCATCGACATCAGCGCCCGCAAGGATGCCGAGATCAAGCTCCGCAGCTCTGTTGCCGAATTGAGTCGAAGCGAAGAGAAGCTCCGTCAACTCGCGATCAGCCAGGTGGCTATTCGCGAAGAAGAACGCAAGCGCCTCGGCCTGGATCTCCACGACGACGTCTGCCAGGAACTCGTGGGGGTCGGTATCCTGCTCGAAGCCGTGCGCCAGCGCCTCCCTCCCGACGCGGCCGGCATCGGGGAACTGGAGCGTAGCACGCAGTACCTGAACGAGGTCGTCGAGCATCTACGCGCATTGGCGAGCGACCTCCGGCCGTTGCAACTACGCGACCTTGGCCTGTTGGGCAGCTTGCGGGCACTCGCAGACGGTATGTCTTCTGATCGGATGCGGGTCTCGGTCAGCTGCCCGGCCCCAATGCCACGGCTGGAAGAGGACATCGAGTTGGCAGTCTACCGTGTGGCGCAGGAGGCCACCCTGAACGCGTTCCGCCACGGATCTGCCCGCGCGGTCGGCCTGATGCTGTCGGCAGTGGATGGCCACGTGAACCTCGAGGTTAGCGATGACGGTAGCGGCTTCGACACGACCAGCACCGATGGCCGAGGGCTCGGCCTGGTAAGTATGGAAGAGCGCGCACTCGCGCTCGGGGGGCGTCTCGGCATCTGGTCGGAGCGCGGCAAAGGAGCAACCCTGCTCTTCGAGTGCCCGCTCCGGACGCGCACCGGCTCCCGCAACCATTCGTGAAGCTGGTTCCAACCGACGATCAGCTTGTTGAGGGCTTGCCGTGTCCGGACCGCGAAACGCGCGGCGATGCGCACCGCCTTCAGCAGAGCTTACTTAGAGAGGCTTGCACGAAGGAGCAGGTCGACGAGCCGGTCGCGTAGCCCGATCAGCCATCCGGACGACCAGCCGTGGCCTGAAATGACCAACCATTGGCCGGCTCCGACCTTCTCATCCGGGCCGGGCGTTCGCATACTCCAGGCAACGTTCGAGTCCGAACCGAAGGAGGGGAGATTTCAATGGAATTCGAGAAGATTGCACTGAATCCGGGGCCCAAGCAGATCCACGACCGCGTCGAGGACGTCGTCAACACGCTCGTGCGCGGCTATGACGCCGCGATGGGCAGGCTCCATCTCGGCGGTCGCAAAGGCAACTACGACGACCTCAACTTCGAGTTCAACGGCGGGGCCAAGGACGAGCTGCGCAAGAAGCACTACGACAAGAGCCTCCGCCTGCTGTGGAAAGCCGAGGGCAACACCCCCTGGCTGAGTTTCCGCGACTGCACCTCGGAGGAGCTCGCCCTCCTCAGCATGGCCGAGAAGACGCTCAATCAGGATGAGCTGCGCGAGATCAAGAAGATCCGCAGCGAGGAGTTCCAGCGCAAGGTCGACGAGGAGTACACGCAGGCCGAGAAGCAGGCCATCGTCAACGTACTGTCGACCATCGGCCACGGGGAGGCCTACGCGTGGATGGTTTCGACGGAGCTCTTGAACGAGGTGAAGAGCACCGGCGCGCGGAGCGCGCTCACCATGCAGGTGCTCGAGGAGGCCAAGCACTTCGTCGTCCTGCGCGAGCTCATCCAGGCGTTTGGCTGCGAGGTCCCCAGGCTGACCGTCTGGGAGTACGTGCTGCTGGAACGGGGATTCAAGGCGAAAGGGCTCGAGAAGTTCTTTGCCATGAACGTGTTGGTCGAGGGCTTCGCACTCAGCATCTTCGGCATGCTCAGCACACTGCCTGGTCTGGAGATCCTGCGCTTGTTCCACCTCGACGAGTCGCGCCACACCGGGCTGCCGGCGAACTACTTCAAGGAGTTCCCGATGAGCGCGTGGGAGAAACGCAACCCCATCGCGCAATTCCGCCGCCTGGGACTCATCGTTCCCGTCCTTCCGTTGATGGCCAGCATCGAGACCGATCTGGCCGAGCTCGGCATCGACACCTTCGAGTTCGCCGGCTCCGCCGCGCGCAAGATCCTCAACCTGATGAACCGCGTCGGTTTCACCCTCCCGATCGACAACGCGACGTTCGCGAGCCTCCTGAACTCGCTCTTCAATACCTACACGAGCTACAGCCGCGTCGACTACGCGGAGCGATCCTTCCTCTCCGCCGAGACGACCAAGGGCACCAGGGAGCGCGCGGTCGAGGCCGAGGTCTTCCACCTGGGCAAGGCGCCCGCGGCCACACCAGCACGACCGGCGGCTTAGGAGGTCGACCCCTGACACTCGGTGTCCCGAAAGTCTTGCGGCGACCGACCCGTCCATCCCTTGAAGGCGCGGCCAAAGTTCGACTGATCACTGTACCCGAGTCGGTCGGCGATCTGATAGACGGTCATGTCGGTCGTCCGTAGGCATTGCACGGCCAGCTCTTCGCGGACGGCGTTCAGGATTCGCTGATACGAAGTATCGTGGGTCTTCAGACGACGGCGCAGCGTTCGCGGTGAGAGCGCGAGCTGGCGCGCCACCTCGTCCAGACTCGGCATCGTGCCCCGCGCCTTCAACAGGCGTGCGCGGATCTGCTGCTCGAGGTCGTCGCTGCTTGCGATGGCCGCGAGCTCCTCCTCGCAGCGCTGCGCGGCCAGCTTCTTCGCAGCCTCGTCGGCCAAGGGCAGCTTCATCGCGAGGAAGCTCGCATCGAAGCGGATCTCGGCGGCCGCGCTGTCGAAGACGATCGGACAATCGAAGACCTTCCGGTACTCCGCAAGGTACGGCGGTTCCGGGTAGGGCAGCAGCAGCCGCCGGACACGAAAACGGTCGTCGGTGAGGAATCTCGCCACCGACGTGAGCGCGCCAACGCACAGCTCGAACAGGCCGCGGCGGCCGTGCGTGAGTACCGCAGCCTCGTCCACGCGAAGGACGGCCGTGCGATGCTTCACCGCGACGTGGGCGACCAACAGCGGGCTCCGTGTCTGTACGTACTTCGTCGCCAGCGCAAGCGCTTCGGCGAGGGTAGCACTGCTCATGGCCGCATAGCCGAGGATGCCGTGACTCGTGACGCGAAGTTGCGCTCCGAGCTGGAGCATCAAGGCCGGCTGGCCACTGAAGTCGATGGCGCCCTGAAGCACCGCCATGAACTCCTCGGTCGAAATGCGCGCCTCGGGGTCCTCGAGCGTCTGGCGGGTGACCCCGGCTGTCCGTAGCACACGCTCGCGTGAGGCTCCGCGGCTCACGGCGAACTCGACAATCGTGCTCAGGTAGTTGGTGGGAACGAACACGTGCATCTCGCAATATGCCGCGAACACGGCCCAGAGTGTAGCGGCCGTTGAGCCGTGATCGCCACGATCGAAGAGCCAACCGACGACGGCAACGACTGCCCGCCGGACGTCCCCCGCGAACTCGCACGCCGGACGTGACGGCGAACACTTGACCGCCGGCCCGCGCACGCGGGCCGGCGGCGGTTGCGACCGGACGGCTAGGCCGGGGCCTGGTACTCGAGGCCGATGCGTCCGAGGCGGACCTTGAACTCATTGAGGACCGTCTCGGAGAGCAGCTCACCCATCTGTACAGAGTCGAGCTCGGCGAGATCGGCCCCCTGATACTCGGCAGAATCGCGCCCACGCCCGATACGCTCGAGCTCGGCCACGATCTGGTTGCTGCGAAAGCCCTCCGAGAAGGCCGCCAGCATGTAGTGCGACATCTCCCGTTGCATGCGCTCGATCTCCGGACGCTTCTCGGGGTACTGCGCGATCAGCGCGCCGATCCGGTTCTCGCCGAAGCCGACGTGGCGCCGCTCGTCGGCGATCGTGCCTGCCAGGATGTGCGCGAACTTGGGACTGGTGTCCTTGCTCATCGCGTGCATCATCTCGAACACACTGAAGGCCATGCCCTCGAGGACGATGTTCTGCCCGACTACCCCGGCGACGAAGTCCTTCTTGTCGACCTTCTCCAACAGCACCTCGGCAAACTTGACGAGGTCCGGGTTGGCCTTCGCCGCGAGCACGTCCTCGAGCTGGTCCTTGCGGATGCCGAGATCGTACAACCGCTGCGTGAAGATCTCGACGTGACGCGCCTCGTCGAGCGTCTGGGTGGCGAGAAAACGCTTGCTCGCCTCGTCGGGCGCGGAGTTGATCAGTCCCGACGATGCCGCGAGCGCGCAGCGCTCTCCAACGACCAGCTGAACGGTGGTTCTGATCGCGTCGTCGTGAATGACCTGGTTGCTCTCGATCAGCTCCCACTCCTGATCGTCCTTCCCGTGGCCATAGACCGTGTCGGTGAGGTAGCCCTGGGGACAGGACTCGAGCCAGTTCTGAATCGAGTACGCCGCGAGAAAATCAGCCATGCAACCCTCCCCTTGTCCTCGGACGAGCCGAGGGCCGTTGTGGCGGGAACGCCAGAGCCGGGGTGACACGTACGCGTCGGAGCGCCGACTCGACATTCCAGCGATCTGTCTGCGCTTGGATCTTGGACCCCGCCCAAGGCCGAGTCGACGAGCGGGCGCGACATGTGCCAGGAGAAGAGGTGATAAAGATCAGCTGAGTGGAGTGACCTGGCCGCGATCCTCAGCCTAGATCGCCGCTGCTCACGTCACTTCGAGATCCGTGCTCGCGAAGACCTCGTAACCCTCGGCAACGGGAATTCGGTTGGTCACTACACACGCAGTCATGGGACTCTCCCGTATTCTATACGACCATCTCGACGCCAGCACCTTGCGTCCGCGATCTGCACGCAGGCGCACCGCGCCGTCGACGGCGCTCGTGGAAATTCAACGCGACAAGTTCGCCCCTCGTTCGCTGAGCCGGGCACGCAACGCCTTCGGATCGAGATCCGCCGGCTGCGTGTTCGAACGGACAGAGAGTGCCGCCGCCGTCCCCGCCGCCTCGCCCGTCGCCATGCAGGCGGGAATCTCCTTGGTGGCGTGGTGGACGCGATGGTCGACGGAGATGCATCGTCCTGCCACCAACAAGTTGTCGACGCCGGCCGGCAGCAGGGAGCGATAAGGGATTTCGTAGACGGCCCCATACTTCGTCCAATGGCCGGTGATGGCGACGGCGTCGTCGAAGCCTCGATCCATGTCGTCGTGCCGCAAGACGTAGCGCCCCTGGAGTCGACGGCTCTCGGTGATGCCCAACTGGTCCGCGATCCGACACAGGTGTGCCCGTTCGAAGCCCGGGACCTCGCGGCGTAGCCGATCGACCTCCGCCATCACACGCTTGCGGCACTCGAGTTCCGCATACGTCAGGTCGGCGGGAGAGGTGGCGTCGATCCGTCGCGCGATCTTCTCGGTCGCGCCCCAAGGAAACAGCGCCTTGCCCTCGCCAATGGTGCGGAAGCCGCCGGCGCCAGCATCGATGGCGGCGTCGACATCCTCGATCCCGCCCATGGTGAACCACAACCAGGGCAAGACCTGCGCACTCTCGTGGGCGCAGCCCGCCGCCGCGTAGACGTCGCCATCCCCGGAGGCGTCGATCACCACGCGCGCCCTGATCGCGAAACGACCGGACTTCCCCTGGAAGGCCACGGCGTCGACGCAGCCCGCGTGCGTGATGGGATCGCAGGCCCAGGCATGGAGGAGCAGACGCACACCGGCGTCCTCGACCATCTCATTGAGGGCGTACTTCATCTCTTCGGGATCGAACGCCACGGAATAGCGTACGCGGTGCGGCGCGTGGCCCCACACCAAACCGCGGCGTTGGTCGCGTCGGATCAGCGCCTCGTCTTCGCGGCCCCATTCCTGGCGGGGCGGAAACCAGGCGGCATCGCGCTGCGCCAGGCGATCCACCAGCTCCTGGCAAAGCCCGGCGATCACCTGACGCCCGCGGCCATCGTCGAGCGTCAGCAACAGAATGATGAGACCGCCCGTTGCAAGTCCGCCGAGGTAGCCGTAGCGCTCGACCAGCATCACATCGGCGCCGCCCCGCGCGGCGGCGACCGCTGCAGCCACACCCGCTGCCCCGCCACCGACGACGAGGACCTCGGTTTCATGGCGGACGGGCGTCTGGCGTGCGGCCTCCTGCAGGAACGGAACGTCGTGATCGCCCATGGGTTCTCCTCTCAGGACAGGATCGAGCGTGCGATGGTCTGCAGCTGGATCTCGTTGGTGCCCCCTCCGATCTCGAACATCTTCGCATCGCGCATGAGCTTCTCGAGGGGCAGCTCGGCCATGTAGCCCGCGCCACCGTGAACCTGGATGGCCGCGAGCGAGACCGCCACCGCCTGCTCGGCGCAATACAGCTTGGCCAGCGACGCGAGTCGCGCGTCGAGCTTTCCCTCCCGCTGGGCCCACGCCAGCTTCAACACGAGATTGCGCGCGTTCTCCAACGCGAGCTCCATGCGCGCCAACTTGAAGGCGATCCCCTGAAACTCGGCGATCGCCCGGCCGAACTGCCGACGCTCCTTCGCGTAGCTCACCGACTCTTCGACACAGCGCTCGATGATCCCGAGACACATGGCGGGCATCACCGAGCGCTCGAGGTTGAGCGTCTGGAGGGCGGGGCCGCCGCGTGCCTGCGTGGGCTCGCCGAGCGAGCCCAAGAGGTTCGCGCGTGGCACGCGACAGGCGTGCAGGAAGATTTCGCCCGTGGGGGCGTCGTGCATGCCCATCTTCCTGAGCGGTGGGCCGGTCTCGAGTCCTGCCGTGCCGCGCTCCACCAGGACTGGGCGAACGACGGGCTCGCCCTCGGATCGGACCACGCGCGCATAGATCGCGAATAGATCCGCATGGGGCGCGTTGCTGATGAAGGTCTTCTGGCCGCTCAGTACCAGCGCGTCGCCCTCAACCACGGCCCGGGTCTGCATCCCGCCAAAGGCGTCGCTGCCCGCCCCGGGCTCGGTCAGCGCCC
The DNA here is from genome assembly GCA_029262315.1 of Deltaproteobacteria bacterium. Classification (GTDB taxonomy): domain Bacteria; phylum Desulfobacterota; class Binatia; order UTPRO1; family UTPRO1; genus JAJCZP01. The sequence continues at coordinate 8,044 of JAJCZP010000017.1, forward strand.
AGGCGCCGATCTTCTCGAAACGCAGCAGCGGCAGCGCGTAGCGTTCGACCAGCGCCGCAGTGCCGCGCTCCAGAATCGTCATGGCGCAACCCAGTGTCGAGATCAGCACCAGGGCGACACCCGGCGACACCCGTGAGATCTCCTTCAGCAGCACGCTGGTGAGCAGCGGGTCACCGCCCAGCTGGGTCGGCGTCGTCGGGTCGGCGTCGGAGCGCATGCCCTTGGACGCCGCAGGCGCGCTCAGGCGGGCGAGTCGGGCCTCGCCCATCGCGGTGAGCAGCTCGGCGACCCCGAGATCCGTGCCGAGAGAGCGCAGCAGCTCGTACGGCAAGCGCTCGCCGGACTCGAGGGCCGGAACCGCGGGGGCGAGCTCCCGCTCGCACCAGCCGCGCACCGCCGTCTCGAACGCCCGTTGCGTATCGTCGAGCTCGAACACTAGGGATCCTTACTCCCCCTCTCCCCGACTACACACCAGCGCGCCGCTCGAGACGCCGACCAACCGGCGATGCGCATCCTACGCAGCGTAGCGCCGCGCGAGGTCGGCGCCCAGCTCGTCAAGGCGAGCGCCCTCGCCGCGGCGGGCGTAGTCCTGCTCGATTGCCTCGCAGCGCAGCGCGACCTCGTGCATCGCCGGCGCCGGAAGAATTGAGCGCGCCATCGGGTACAGGACATCGTTCTCCTTGGCGATATGGGAACGTAGCAAGCCGGCGAACTCGCGTGCCACCGCGACCAGGCGTGTCGCGACCTCGCCCGACCAGGCGCCGTCGCTTCCCGCGATCCGCGCGAGCTCGGTCGCCAGGCTCCGCCCGACCTCGTGCTCGTGCAACATGACTGCGATCGGGCCACCCTCCGACGGAAAGCCGTTGTCCCCCATGGATGTGAACAGGATGTCCTCCTCCTTGCGGTGGTGGCGGGCGTCCGCAAACTCCTGAATGAACGCGACGAAGAGGGCGAGGTCGTCACGCTCGAAGGCACCGGCGGCGACCCTGTCCGCATACCGCTCCAGCGCGCTCAGCACCTGCTCGATCAGGTCATGCTCCAGCATCAGGAGTGCGATCGGGTCCCGGGCCGTACCATCGTCTGAGGTCATGGACAGGTTCTGGCCATCTACCGGTCGCGCGTCAATGAGAAGTCTCAGCGTCGCCGCGGTCTGGTCACAGAGGCGCAGCGCGTCGCGGAGCGGGTTCACCCGTACAAGGTCGTCGCGCGCTCGGCGCTCCACAGCGCCGGCTCCAGGTAGCCTCCCGAGAGATAGTCGCCACAGAAGGACACGCCGCGCCGGTCCACGCTTCGCACGAAGGCCTGCGCCCGCCCCTGATGACCGACGGGATGAAACGGTACCGCGTACGGATGGCGCTGCACGTGCACCTCCTCGACCCACGAGGAGAACCCGGGAAAATAGTCCTCCAGCTCCCGACGGCAGAACTCGATGACGGTATCGTCCGAGGCGCCGCGAAGCTCGAGCGACGCCGGATAGCACGGCCAGGGCTGCAGCACCGCCTTCCCGGAGGGCACCATCGCGGGATTCTTCTGGGCCGCGTCGATGACAACGCTCACCTTCTTACCGCGACCGTGCTGCGCCATGTACGACCAGACGCCTGCCTCGAGCGGCCGGTCGAGAAAGAACGTCGGGAACACGAACGCCGGGATCGTCACGCTCGCGAGGAACTCGCGCTCAGAGGTCCACTCCGCTGGCACGAGGTCATGCGCGGTCGGAGCGGTCGTGGCAACCACGACGTGATCGGCCCGCCGCACATCGCCGTCCCCCAGCTCGACCCCGATCACCTTGCCAGACTCCTCGACCAGCCGAACAGCCGGAGTACCGAACTGCACGTCGAGACGCGTCGCCAAGCGCTCGTGCAGGGCGGCAATGCTCTCGGAGAGCGACAGGTAGTCGGTCATCAGGATGATCCGGATGAGCCGCAGCACGTGCAGTAGACTGACGTCGGTCGGCTCGGGCTCCGCGATCGCACCGGCCACGGTGAGCGCTCGAACCAGGAACTCATGCAGCACCGGGTGACTCGCGGCATCGAGACCCGCGCGACCGTCGAGCCTCGACTGGTCCTCGAGCGCAAACGTGTTCATGCGGTGCGTGAGGAGCCGGAGCAGGAACCAGCCGAGGCGCGCATTTCCCCCAACGCCGACCGATGGGACCCAGGGAAGCCGGTGTGAGAGTAGAAAAGAGTCGCCACGGACACGGTCATCAAAGAGACGGGTGTTGCCGCGAATCTTCGCCACCGCCGAGCGCAGACCGACATCGTCGATGAGCGCCAGCGCTCGTGTGTACGACGAGTGGTAGTACTGCGTCCCGACATCGACGCGGTCGTTCGTCCCCTTGCGACGAAGCGTCACCGCCCGGCCGCCGGGTCGGTCCCCGGCCTCGAGCACCTCGACCGTGTGACCCCGACGTGCGAAGTACGTGCCGGCGCCGAGCCCCGCTATTCCCGCCCCGATGACGATGATCTTCACGCGCGTCGCACCTCTTGGGCCGGAAGTGTCCCTTAGCTCAAACCGTTATGTGGTCCACAATGCTCTGACGCCGAACAAGTACGTTTCATGCGGCCTTCCTCTCCGGACTATAGCGCACGTCCATCCGGGCGCACGCTCGAACGAGCGGGTGTGGCTTGATGATCGGCCCGCCGGACGCATACTCCATGTCCGGGAGCCTCTTCAGGAGTTCGGCGAAGGTGACGCACATCTCCATGCGGGCCAGGTTTGCACCCAGGCAGAAGTGATTGCCGATTCCAAAGCCGAGGTGGTGCGGGTTGCGCGTGACATCGAACGTGTCTGGGTTCTTGTACTCGTCCTCGTCGCGGTTTGCCGACGGATAGATCATCAGGACGACGTCATCCTTCTTGAGCTTCTTCCCCCTGAGCTCGGTGTCCTGGGTCACGGTTCGTGAGAAGCTCTGTACGGGCGACGTCATGCGCACCATCTCCTCCACCATCGACGGAATCAGTGACCGGTCGTCGAGGACCTTCTGGCGCTCGTCCGGATTCTCGATCAGGAGCTGCATGCCTCCGGAAATGCCGTTGCGAGTCGTCTCGTTCCCCGCGATCAGCAGGACCACACACGCCATGATCAGCTCGTTGTTGGCGAGCCGAAAGTGCTCGTCGGAGATCGTGAAATCGGCCAACGCGCTGACGCCCATGTCCTCTTCGAGCAAACCCCTATCGTTCGCCCCGGTGAGGATGCTCACGAGGTCGTCCTGCGGGTCCTTGCGACGCTCCTCGATGATCTCGGTCATATACGCCGAGTATTCCATGAACGCCGTGGTGGCTTTCCCCGCGATGACAGGATCGTCGAGACTCCCCTCGGCGGACATCATGTCGTCCGACCAGTGGTGGAAGCGCTGACGATCCTTCTGGTGCACGCCCATCATCTCGGCGATCAGCAAGATCGGCACTGGCACCGCGATGTCCGCGACGAAATCGCAATTGTTTTTCGTGGCGACGTCGTCGAGCGTCTGTCTCACGATCTCTTTGAACGATACCTCCAGCTTCTTCACCATCCGCGGCGTGAATCCCTTCTTGATGAGGCCCCGCATCTGGTTGTGCCGTGGCTCGTCCTCTCCGATGAGGACGAGCTTCGTCGGGTTCCCGGGCCGAATCCCCTTGCCCGAGCAGAAGATCTCGTTGTGCCTGGAAACGTAAGAGACGTCAGCGTACTTGGTCACCACCCAGAGGTGGCCCTTTTCTGACCAGTACACCGGGTCGTTGTGGCGTAACCAGCGCATCCACTCGAACTTCTCGGGATCGCGCCACGCCATCGGTGTCACGAAGTCCAACTCACTGAGGTCCATCGACGGGCTCCTTTTCGTGGGACCAATTGCCATGCGTTCGTCCGAGCTCACGCCCGCCATGCAGACAACGGCCCGAAGCAAACAAACGTTTGTTTGGTTGCCGTGTATCACCGCCGACGCCCCGCAGTTGCGCCAGAGAGCAGTCAATGGACTGATTAATGTCATGGGCCGGTCACGGCGTGCTTCGCCGGCTTCAATCGGTCCGTCCCCTTCAGGCACCACCGCAGAGGAGGACGATCCAGCTATTCGACTGTACCGAAGATGCTGTCGGGAATCGTTCGGACCGTACGGCGCCAGGACAATGTCAGGACGCCGAGACCTTGCTGGACCGCATCCAGTTCAGGAACTTGCTTGCCTGCGCCAGCTGTCGCGGGTGGGAGAGCAGCATCTTGGCCTGCCTGAGCATGTAGCCGGGTCGCAGATAGAAGCTTCGGAACATGCGCGCACGCGCGATGCTGACCTCTTCCGGCGCGATCGTTCCGACGTCCATGACCGATGCGCCGCCGAAGTCGAAGTCCATCCAGCGATCGGACGTGAGCCAGCCGTTACGCTTGGCCATCAGGCCGAGCTCGGTCTTCGGATACGGTACCGCCGCGTAGCACTGCAAGTAGTCCAGGCCGAGTCCGAGGCCGAACTCGATCGTCTTGTTGATCGAAGCCTCCGTCTCACCGGGGAGCCCGAAGATGAAGTGCCCCATCGTACGCACGCCAGCCTGCTTGCAGAGCGCGACCGCGTTGACGACCTCCTCGACCTTCTCTTGCTTCTTGGCGACATCGAGGATTGTCTGCTCGCCCGACTCGACGCCGAGTCCGAGCAGATCGCACCCGGCCTTGCGCATGAGCTGCAGGAACTCCAGGTCCACGCGATCGGCCCGCGTCGTGGTGGCCCATGAGATCTTCCAACTCCGCTCGAGGATGGCCTCACATAGCGAGACGCCGAACTCGCGATCGAGGGTGAAGATCTCCTCCCAGAACAGGAACTGATCGATCCCGTGCAGCGTCTGGCAGCGCTCGATCTCGTCCAGAACGTAGGCAAGAGAGTGACGGCGGAGCCGCTTCCCGTAGTAGACCGGCGCAATGCAGAAGATGCAGGAATACGGACAACCGCGGGAGACGTTGATGAGCGTGAACGGCTTCCCGTTGTGCGGCAGCGTGTAACGCTCGTTCCGGAAGAGATCGCGCGCCGGCATGGGGAGCCTGTCGAGGTCCTCGATCCTCGACGTTGCCATCGATCAGGTCGACGTCGCCGTGCGCACGCGCCAGGGTCGCCAAGATGCCGAGCGTGATCGGAGGCCAGATCGCCGCCCAAGAATCCACGCTCTGCATGCAGCGGCCTTCACGGATGAACCGCTCGCCGTCGATCGGAGGAGGATTGATTAGGAGGGTCCGCATGAGGCGCTCCAGAGGTCTACCACACCGCGCGGCGCTTTCAGGGCGTTTTGGCGTCGTCGTCAAGTCCAGCGACTAATGCTTGCCGGCACGAAACATGACGCCCGTCATGGCCGTCGCGATGTTCGCGTCGGCGACCTTCGCCTCTCACTGGCGACGTGGACTCGGCGCCGTCTACTCGAAGCGGTTGCTCCTCCCGTCCGGCTCGTGCACAAATACACGGATGGGAATGACCTACGTCGATCTCGAGGTCGCGCGCGAGGGATCGCCGGGCCGCGTGGTGCGCTTCCTCGTCGACAGCGGAGCCTTCTACTCGCTGCTTCCCCGCACCGTCTGGCAGGACCTCGGACTTGCTCCGACGCGTCGCATGGACTTCGTCCTCGCCGACGGCACGACGATCGCGCGCGATGTGTCGCACTGCCTGTTCACCTATCGCGGGACGCGCGCGCCGAGCCCGGTCATCCTCGGGGAGCCGAACGACGAGGCGCTGCTCGGTACGATCACGCTCGAGAACCTGGGCCTCGTGCTCAATCCGTTCGAGCGCACGCTGCGTCCCATCCGCGCGCGGCTCGCCACGGCCCTACCGTCGACCGCCTCCGCCGTCGCCTGACCGGCTGCGGGCGGTCACGGCGCCGGGACGGGCGCGCCCCGGTAGTGGTTAGAGCAGGCGCGGCCAGCGGTCGTTTTGAACTCCTAGCGCGCCCGGTAACCTCGGACTAAACTCATGCACGAATCCATCGTGCCAACGCTAGAGACATTGCGCCGCTCGCTGCTTTTCGTCCCTGGCGCCGAGCCGCGCAAGCTCGCGGGCGCTGCGTCGGCCAACGCCGATACCCTCGTGCTCGACCTCGAGGACTCCGTGGCTCCCGATCAGAAGGTGCGCGCGCGTACGCTAGTGAGCGCGGCGTTGCGGGACAATGTGTTCGGTGCGGCCGACGTGGCCGTACGCGTCAACAGCCTCGAAACGCCGGAGTTCGCCGCCGACGTCGAGGCAGTCGTTCGGGCGGGCTGCCGAACGCTGATGATCCCGAAGTGCCAGCAGTCTGCTGACCTCGTGCGCGTCGGAGAGCAGCTCGGTGCACTCGAAGCGGAGCTGGATGCTCGTGTGCGGCTGCTGGCACTCGTCGAGACCGCACGCGGCGTGGCGCAAGCGCTCCAGATCGCCGACGGCAGTGATCGAGTGGACGCCCTCTGTTTCGGCCACGCCGACTTCACCCGCGACATGGGGCTCTGCGACGTCGATGCCACGGGTGGTGTCGCGTGGCACGCCCGCTGCGAAGTCGCTATCGCCGCGCGGGCCGCCGACCTCTCGCCGATCGATACGGTGCACCTCGAAATCAAGGATGCCACAGCATTTCGCGACGACGTCCTGCGGGGCCAGCAACTCGGCTTCGAGGGCAAGCTTTGCATCCATCCCACGCAGGTCGCGATCGTCAACGAGGTCTATACCCCGACCGCGACACAGATCTCGTACGCCGAGCGCGTGATCGCGGCATGGGAGGAGGCGCAGGCGAGTGGCCGCGGCGTCTTCGCCCTTGACGGAACGATGGTCGACGCGCCGGTGATAGCCGCGCAGCGTCGCGTCCTTGCGCGCGCGCGTCGGGCCGGCTTGTCGTGAGCGAGCACGTGCCCGTTCGCGTCGCCAGTCCCTACTTCGAGGACCTGTGCGTCGGGGTGGTCTTCGACGATGCTCCCGCCGTCACCCTGACATCGGGCCACGCGATGTTTCACGAGGCGACCTTCGGAGATCGTCTCCGGCTGCCGCTGGACATCGAGCTTTCCCGTGCGGTCACGGGTGCGGCGCAGCCGCTCGCGAATCCGAACCTGGTGTGCAACGTCGCCATTGGCCAGACGACGGGGCCGTCCGGACGGGTATTGGGCAACCTCTTCTACCGCGGATTGATTTTGCGCCGCCCGGTGTTCATCGGCGATACGATTCGCACGACGACCCAGATCGTCGCCATGCGGCAGAATCGCGCCAAGCCCAACCGCGCCGCGACTGGCATGGTCGTGATGGAGGTACACGTCGAGAACCAGCAGGGCGCCACGGTGCTGCACTTCTGGCGCTGCCCGATGCTTCCGTGTCGCGATGCCGACGCCGCAACCGGGCATGCCGATACGTTCGATGCCATTTCCCGGGACCTGGACATGGCCGCCGTCGACACCGCCGTGCCACGCGGATGGCGCCTGAACGTGTTTCGTGCGCGCGTCCCCGGGGCCCATTTCGCCGACGTTGCTGCCGGGACCACGTACGTCATCGAAGGGCGCGATACCGTGACCTGCGCGCCCGAGGTTGCCCGGATGACCCTGAACGTTGCCGGCGCGCACACCGATGCGGGGGCCAGTACCTACGAGCGTCGGCTCGTGTACGGTGGCCACACGATCTCCGTCGCCTCGGCACACATTACACGGGCGCTCCCCAACCTCGTCACGCTGCTTGCCTGGCGAAGCTGCGATCATACGGCGCCGGTGTTCGAGGAGGACATCCTGCGTACGGAGGTCAGCGTCACCGACCGCATCCCCCTCGAGCCGGAGGGCGGTCTCGTGGACCTCCACGTGCGGGTATGGGCGGAGCGCAGCCGCGCGCCGCATGACGAGGAACAGGTGCTCGAGTGGCATGTCATCGGTCTCATGGCGTAATAGGGAGGACGCAATGAACGGCATTCTCGACGGCATGCGGATCGTGGAGGGATCGGCATTCGTTGCCGCGCCCTTCGCCGGCATGACGCTGGCGCAACTCGGAGCCGACGTCATTCGCTTCGATCCCATCGGTGGCGGCCTCGACTACCAGCGTTGGCCCGTCTCCAGCGAGGGGCGGAGCCTGTTCTGGAACGGCTTCAACAAGGGGAAGCGCTCGATTGCCGTCGACATTCGTTCGCCGCGCGGTCAGGAGATCCTTACCCGGCTGATCTGCGCCCCTGGTGACGATTGCGGCATGCTGCTCACCAACTTTCCGGCACGCGGTTGGCTCGCCTACGAGACCCTGCAGGCACATCGTGCCGATCTGATCATGCTGAACATCCTGGGCCAACGCGACGGCAGCTCCGAGGTCGACTACACCGTCAATCCCGCCGTCGGCTTTCCGGCGGTGACCGGCGCCAAGGACAATCCACGACCAGTCAATCATCTGCTACCTGCCTGGGACGCGATCCTCGGGCAGATGGTCGTTGCCGGACTGCTCGCTGCCGAGCGCCATCGGCGCCGGACGAGCGAGGGGCAGCTCGTGCGCATCGCGCTCAAGGACGTGGCGCTCGCCATGCTCGGCAACCTCGGCAAGATCGCCGAGGTTACGATCAACGATGCCGATCGTCCCAAAGACGGCAACTATCTGTACGGGGCCTTCGGGCGTGACTTCGAAACGCTCGACGGCAAGCGTGTGATGATCGTGGGGCTGACGCGCGCGCAGTGGCGTGCGCTCCGGGAGTCCACCGGCCTGGGGGCGCAGCTCGACGAGCTTGCGGAGCGGCTGGGGCTCGACTTCGACGACGAGGGTGGCCGCTTTCGCGCCCGGCGCGAAATTGCACGTCTCTTCGAGCCGTGGTTCGCGAGCCGGATGCTCTCCGAGATCCGTCGGGTGTTCGACGACCGCAACGTGTGCTGGGCGCCGTATCGCACCATCCGCGAGACGGTGGAGAAGGATCCCGACTGCTCACCGGACAATCCGATGTTCGCCATGGTCGAGCAGCCCGGTATCGGTCGCTACCTCGTTCCGGGGTCGCCGTTCGAGTTCGGTGCCATTGCGCGGCAGCCGCCGACCCGTGCCCCACAGCTCGGCGAGCACACCGAGGAGATCCTGGCGACCGTTCTCGGCCTCGCCAGCCACGAGATCGCGACGCTGCACGACGACGGCATCGTTGCCGGCCCGTCGTAGCGGACCGGCGGTCACCGTGCCGGGCCGCGGAAGACGCCGACGCCTCGCGCGACTTCAAGAGCTTCGACGTGACCACCGACGTCCAGGACTTCGTGAACCAGTGCGCGACCAACCTCGGCTGGGTGGTGCGGGACCAGGACGAGACCGGCAACCACGAGGACGGTCCGCCCTGGCGTCACCAGGAGAATATGAATCCGGGGCGATTCAGTTGGCTAGATCCCTTGAATCACGCGACGTCCCTGAGACCCCCGGACGTTTTGGCCACCGGTGGCAAACCGGTGCCCGATCTAGGCAGATCCAGCCACAACGACCCACGCACAAGCTGGCGTTCTCGCCGTTTCCTTCCGGGTTCAAATCCCGTCGGGGACGCTCGTATGCTTCCGGAATGACGAGTGCTTCGTCGTCGTCGGTGTCGCCTGGGGGATAACTGGGGGTTATGCGCCCCGATTCGAGCGCGATCGGCCCGATTTCGGTGGTGGGGCGAGCGGGTTCTTCGAGCTTGGCGAACTCGCGCTCGTCCCACTCGGGCTCGTCCAGCCGGCCGGCGTAGTTGCGCCTGATCGTGAACTCCGAGACGCCGGTCTGCCGCGAAATCCAGGTCAGGTTCACGCCCTTCGTGAGCGCGATCGAGATGCAGGTGTCCTTCGTGCTGTACAGGTCTCGGAGGGTCATCTTGAGCACGCGCTGGGCCGCGCAGAACGGCTCGTAGAATTGGGCGGGGTCAATGGGGGCTCCTGCAACGCCCCTGAACAAGTAGTCGTCCGGCTTCGCGTGCAGCGCGACGAGCGGTTCGAGCACGCGCACATCTGTGTTGCTCAGACGGACTGTGCGCTGGGACGTTGGATTCTTCGTCGCCATCTCATGGCCGAGGTGGCGGCTGCGTGCGATGGTGAGCGTACGGTTGCCGGCGTCGAAGTCCCGGACCCGAAGTGCCGCCGCTTCCGAAGGCCGCATCCAACAGTGGAACAAGGCGTGGAGGAAGGCGTAGTAGGGGTAGTGAAGGCGCGTCCCGCCCCCAGGCAGCTTCCAGCGTTTGGCCGCGTAGTAGCGGAGGAGGCGATCCCGTTCCTCCTCGGAGAACGGGGTGCCGCCACGAAACTCCGTGCGCTGCCAGTCGAGCTGGTCGAACTCGAACGCGATATTCAGCACCGGGTGCGCCTTCTGGGCATCGCGGAGCATGGCGCGTAGGGTGCCGCCGATGACGTTCTTGACCGTATGCTCGGTCAACGTGTTGTTGCGGCGGGAGGGGCGGCGCCGCAGGGTGGCTTGCAGATCGGCAAGGACGGCGAACGTGCCGGCCTTCGTCAGCGGGAGGTGGCCGATCTCATCTCGCAGGTAGTTCGGCCAGTGACTTCCGTAGTCGCGCAGGCGCGACACCCGCACGCCGGGGACGTTGAGCCGCGCCATCCAGATGACGTACCAGTCGCCCACCGTCGGAGTCGTCGCCCCCGCTACGAGTTCGGGGTCTCGATCGGGGATTTGGCCGGGGCGGAAATAGGGCACCCACTTGCCGTTCGGGAAGTGCCGTACGTAGTCGAAGGTGCCGTTCCGAATCTCAGCCCCGATCACGTCGGCGAGGCGGTTCACACGATCCGTGTGCTCGGGATTGGCCGCGTCCAGCGCCGTCGTCTCTTTGACCCGCTTACGCCCAAGGCCGGGAACATCGAGCACGAAGCGCAGGGCGAGCCGCCCGCCTGGAACCGTCTCGACGTGGCACCCTCGCCGGCGCGCTCTACGACGCCTCGTCATTCGGCCAGCCCGCCGTTCAGCATCGGTATGCGCTCGGTTTCGGCATCGCGCTGCTCGATCCACGCCACCACCGCCTCCCACTTGAAGATCAACCTCCTGCCGTGCCGGAAATAGTGCAAACGCTCCACGAGTACCCCGCGTTGCATCAACTTGCGGATCGCCTCAGCCGTAAACGGCACGAACTCGGTGATTTCGTCCAGGCCCAGGTAGGGCGGAGGCGTTCTCGCGGCGGTGCTGGCGGGGCAGTTCACGCTTCGCTACGCCTCGCAATCTCCCGACACAGGGCTGAGGTAGCCTCCGGCCTGCTGCGTCGCTTCCTGCTCGCTGTACTCGCACTCACAGGGCGCTTCACGAGGTTTCTGCGCGCCCCGCAGCCGCGCGACGAGTGCGGCCCGCTGCTCGGCCGAGAGCTGGCGCCGCCGATACGGCTTGAGCACGGCGAACACCTCGGCGATGTCCTTCACGTCGAACGTGACGACGGTCTCCACGTCGCCCCGCGCGGTCAGGATGCAGGGCAGGCGTCGAAGCCGCGCGCCGATCTTGGGA
>JAJCZP010000018.1 GCA_029262315.1 Deltaproteobacteria bacterium
ACCAGGCCAGGGTGCCGACCGCTACGCACCTTGCCCGCCCCGCCGTCATGGCACGCTCTACATGGCGTGCAGCCGAGCAATAGTCTCCTCAGCCTCACGCATTGTATTTCGAATGATGTCGGCAACCGGCAACACCGAGCGAATGCCGCCGATACCTTGGCCGGCAGGCATGCAGGTGCGCTCGACGTCGGTCGAGTTGTTGAACGCGAACCCCAGCAGGCCGTCCTGCGAGCTGGCGATCATCTGCTGCGGGAAAGGCAGGATCTCATCGGGACGGCGTGCCCAGTCCTCGACGTACGGGTTGGCGATGACCCGCATTGGTTTCCCCGAGTAGCAGCGCGTGATCGCCGTGTCGGCGCCGCCGCTCTCCACGATCTGATTTTTGTACTCGGCGCTGGCGCGCGCCTCTTCGGAAGCGATGAAGCGCGTGCCCATCCAGATCCCCTGCGCGCCAAACGCGAGCGCGGCGGCCAGGCCGCGGCCGTCGACGATCGAGCCGGCGCCGAGCACAGGAATCTTCACGGCATCGACGATCTGCGGAATGAGCGCCATGCCGGCGACGAGCCCGGTGTGGCCTCCAGCCTCGGTGCCCTGCGCGACCACGACGTCGCAGCCGGCCTCCTCGGCGCGAACGGCGTGCTTCACCTTGCCGCACATACTGACGACCTTGAGCCCGGCGTCGTGGCACTTGGCGATGACCGGACCGGGTACGCCGAGTCCCGCGATGAACGACGACGCGCCCTCCTCGATGATGATGTCGATCGCCGCCATGACCTGTTCGGGAAGGGCGGCCAGGAGGTCGACGCCGAACGGTTTGTCGGTGCGTTTCCGCACCTCGCGCATCTGGCTGCGGATCTCGTCCGGCGAGGCGGTCGCCATGCCGAGGGTGCCGTACCCACCGGCCTCCGAGACGGCCGCGCAAACCTCTGCGTAGGCGACCCCGCCCATGCCAGCGAGGAACACCGGATACTCGATGTCGAACAGCTCGCAGATCGGTGTTCGGATACTCATGTGATCGCCCTCCCGGCCTCGTCTCTACTCGGTGGCCGAACCCAACGCCACCGACCGATGCACCGAGGAATATTACAGATCTTGACGTAGAGGGGAGGAGTTTGTAATGTTCTGGCCGTGCGGCCTACGGCCAAGAGTCTCGTCCTCGATCTGTTGTCCACGCTTCGCGGTGGGGCGATGCCCGTGCGCGTGTTGATAGCGGCGGGTGAGTTGTTCGGGATCGGGCAGAACGGCATTCGCGTCGAGATCGCGCGGCTGATGGCGCGTGGACTGATCGCGCGCGATCAGCGTGGGCAGTACCGCTTCGCCGATGCGTCCGAGGCCGTGCAGGATCGTGTGGCCTCGTGGACCGAGATCGACGAGCGTCTCGTCGAGTGGGACGGGAGCTGGATAGGCGTCCACGCGGCGGGCCTGGGACGCAGTCGTGGCCCGGCTCTGAGGCTTCGCGAGCGCGCGTTCGGATTCCTCGGGTTTCGCGAGTTCACTACGAATCTCTGGATTCGTCCGCGGAACCTCCGCGGCGGCGTCGGCGAGGTGCGCCGTCAGCTGCACGCTCTCGGCCTCGACCCAAGCGCGCCGGTCTTCGCGATGGACGAATTCGACACCGAGGCCGATACGGCGGCGCGCTCGCTCTGGGATGCGCGCGCATTGCTCGCGAGCTATCGGAAGATGCGCCGCACGCTCGAAGAGAGCGAGCGTCATGTGTTGCGCCTGCCGGTAGAGCAAGCGATGGCGGAGACGTTCTTGCTCGGCGGTCGTGGCATTCGCATGCTCACGTTCGATCCGTTGTTGCCGCCCCCTATCATCCCTGGCGCCGAACGCGCCTCGTTCGTGCGTGCGATGCGCCGCTACAACCGCATCGGGCGGAAATGCTGGAGCGCGTTCATGCGCGCCCATGGTGCGCCCCATATGCGCTCACCGGTCAACCTGCGTGTCGTGAGCGATGCGGGAGATCTGCCGGCCGTCGCGGGCGCCTAAGAAAAATCTGACGAGACTTGGAGTCACGCATGAGTGAAACGACATCCGCGACCGATAGCACGCCCAGCCGCGTGTCCGGCGAGACCTCCAACGAGGGTTCAGGGGCGCCACTCTGGGCCCGCGTCCTCACCCGCGCAGAGCGGAAAGAGCTCGAGAGGATCGATCCGCTGCGCGCGTGGTGGACCGTGCTCTCCAATTGGGCGGGAGTGTTCGGCGCCATGGCCCTCGTTGCGTGGGCACCCAACCCGTTCACGATCCTGCTTGCGCTCTTTTTCATTGGCGCGCGCCAACTCGGTATGGCCGTTGTGATGCACGAGGCGGCGCATCGGACGCTGTTCGCCAACCGGAAAGTGAACGATTGGGTCGGCAATTGGCTCGCGTCGTATCCCATCTGGACCGACCCGGGCCCGTATCGGACGTACCACCTGAAGCATCATGCCCACACCGGCGTGAAGGGCGATCCCGATCTCGGGCTGATCGCGCCTTTCCCGATCACGAAGAGCAGCTTTCGGCGGAAGGTCTTTCGCGATCTTTCGGGAAAGACCGGCCTCAAGCAAGCCAGCGGCGTCTTCAAGCGTGACGTCGGCTGGAGCACCGGCAAGCTCACGCAACGCGATCTCAGCATGAGCCGTGGCGAGCGACCCGACGTCGGCTGGCACAAGGTGGCACCGGTGGCACTCACGAACGGCGTCCTGCTCTTGATCCTGACGCTCGCCGGCCATCCGGCCCTCTATCTGCTCTGGGTAGTAGCGTGGCTCACGACCTATCGCCTGGTCACCCGGATCCGATCGATCGCCGAGCACTCGGTGACCCCCTCGGATTCCGATCCGCTGAACAATACGAGGACGACGCACGCCAACTGGCTCGAGCGTTTGTTCCTCGCTCCCAATCGGGTGAACTACCATCTGGAGCACCACCTGCTCGTGAGCGTACCGCTCCACAACCTTCCGAAGCTCCATCGGGTGATGCGCGAGCGTGGTGTGCTCGACCACGCCTGCCTCGCGAGTGGCTATCCCGAGGTGCTGAAGCTCGCCGTGTCGCGCGCCGAGGCCTGAGCACCCCGGCGTCCGCCGTTGTCCCACGCAAGTGAGTCCGACGGGCTGCCGCCCCGAATCCCGGAGAACTGTCGGGAGGGCCTCGGAGGGTCTCCCGGCCGGACTGTTGTTCAGCCGCAGCGTCTTGACGGCCGGCGCCGTGGGAACGAGTCTAAGGCATGGGCGAAGACGTGGGACGAATCTGTGCGTTTCTCCTCGACGGACACGGCGGCGGGGAGGAACTCGACGACACGGGGGTGCGGAATGCTCCGGGCGCCGACGGAGTGTTGTGGATTCACCTCGCGTTCGGCGAGGGAGCGACGGCGGACTGGTTGCGGCAGGAGAGCGGTCTCGATCAACAAGTCGTCGACGGGCTGCTCGCCGTGGGAACGCGACCTCACGTCGCTGCTTTCGGCAACGGCGTGCTCGTGTTTCTTCGCGGGGTAAATCTGAATCCTGGGGCCGATCCGGAAGATATGGTGTCGATCCGCGTGTGGATCGAGGCGAAGCGTATCATCAGCGTTCGCTGTCAGTCCGTGACCGCCATCAGCGACCTGCGTGGTGCCATTGCGGCGAGCAAGGGGCCGCGGACTTCAGGGGAGTTTCTGGTCCAGCTCGCGGACAAGCTGACCCACCGCGTGGGGCCCGTCATCGACGGAATCGAGGATGGCGTCGATGACCTCGAAGAGCAAATACTGTCGTGCTCGAGCCCCGAGCAGAGGAATCGGCTCGGTGAGCTCAGACGACAAGCGATCGCCCTTCGCCGCTATCTGTCCCCGCAACGGGAAGCGCTGTCCCGGCTGAGTCATGACGCGGCGACACTCCTTTCGGAGTCGGAACGACTCGAGCTTCGCGACGTCGGGAACGGCGTGCAGCGCTACGTCGAGGCGCTCGACTCGGCGCGTGAGCGCGCCGCGGTCATTCACGAGGAGGTCGGCCACGCACTGGCCGAGCAGACGAACCGGATCGTCTATCTTCTCTCCATCGTCACGGCGCTTTTTCTTCCTCTCGGCCTCGTTACCGGACTTCTGGGCATCAACGTGGGCGGGATCCCCGGTGCCGAGGAGCCGCGCGCGTTCGTCGCAGTCATCGCCGCGCTGGCTGTACTGATCGGCGTGCAGCTCGCCGTGCTGCGCCGCCTCGGCCATCTCTGAGCCGATGGCGAGCGTTCGCGTGTTTCATTTTCCCGAAGCCGCGAGCTCCATGTCTGCCCGCAACCCCTCGCGGATGTGCTGGATCGTGGCGCCGCGGAGGCGTCGCTTCGTGCCGGCGAGGGAGGCGCGGTCGAGCGCCGTGTAGCGCGCCGCAACCGCAAGGGCGTCGTCGAGCAGGCGCTCGGCGCTGGTGACCTCGTCGAGGATGCCGGCATCGACCGCACCCTCTGGCGTGTACGCTTCCGAGGTGACCGCCGCACGCGAGAGGTGGCGCTTCGAGAGGCGATCGGCCGAGAGTGCGACCGCGAACGCCGGGAGGACCATTCCGTTGGCGACCTCGTTCATCTGCAGCTTGAACTCGCCCGTGGTCCCGAGCCGATAGTCACACGAGAGGATCAGAAAGACGCCCATCGCGACGGCGTGTCCGGAGCAGGCGGCGACGACCGGCAGCGGAAATCCATAGACTTTGCAGGCGAGCTCGGCACCGGCGCTGACGAGGCCGATGATCGATTCGCGACCTTCACGCATGACCCGGAGATCGAAGCCGCCGGAGAACCGCCCGGCGCGTCCGGTCAGCACCACTGCCTTCGCCTCACCTTCGGCCCGGTCGAGTGCCGCGCTGATCGCCGCGATGACGTCGGGGGAAAGCGCGTTCACCTTGCCGTCGTCCAACGCGATGATGGCGACGTCGTCTCGAAGCTCGTAGCGTACGGTGTCGGTTGCCATAGTCGTGCGTCCTCCCTCGATTTGGATGTGGCGTAGAAATGCACTGCCGGCAGAGCCAATACAATCAATCGAGGCTACGGGCTTGAGCCGCCCATGCCGGTCGAGCTAGGGAGCGAGGATGCTTAGTCCTTATAGGGTCCTGGACCTCTCCACCGAGCGTGGCCTCATGTGCGGACAGGTTCTCGGGGACCTCGGTGCCGACGTCGTCAAGGTCGAGCCTCCCGGTGGCTCGGTCGCGCGCCAGCTGGCGCCGTTTTATCGCGACGAGCCGCATCCGAATCGCTCGCTGTACTGGTGGGCCTACAATCGCAACAAGCGCGGGATCACGCTCGACCTCGAGCACAGGGAAGGGCAGGAGTTGCTGCGCCAGCTCGCCGAGAACGCCGACTTCCTGATCGAGTCCGAGAGCCCGGGCGTCATGGAGCGGCGCGGACTCGGGTACGAGGCGTTGGCGGCGCTGAATCCCCGGCTCGTCTACGTGTCGATCACGCCATTCGGCCAGGACGGTCCGAAGGCGGGATACGTCGACAGCGATCTGATCATCATGGCTGCGGGCGGTCCGCTATTACTCGCGGGGGACGCTGATCGGCCGCCGGTGCGCGTCAGTGTGCCGCAGGCGTACGCGCACACGTGCGTCGACGCGGCCGCCGCCGCGCTCATCGCCAACCACGAACGTGCGCGCTCGGGTCGTGGTCAGCATGTCGATGTGTCGGCGCAGCAGGCCGTGACCTTCGCGACCCAGTCGAACATCGTGGCGTCGCAGATTGGGGAGGGGAAGGAGTTTCAGCGCTGCGCCGGGGGCATTCGACTCGGACCTTTTAAAGTGCAGTTTCAGTGGCCGGCGAAGGATGGGTACGTGTCGATCACGTTCCTGTTCGGGTCGTCGTTTGGGCCGTTCACGCGGCGACTGATGGAAACGATCCACACGGCCGGGTTTTGCGACGAGGCGACGCGCGACAAAGACTGGATCGAGTACTTTGCGCTGCTCTTTACGGGGGTCGAGCCCCCCGAAGAGTACGACCGTGTGTTGACCCTCGTCGCCGCGTTCACCGAGAGCCAGACCAAGGCCGAGTTGTTCGCACTCGCCCGGGCGCGCGGTCTGCTGATCGCGCCGATCACCACGACCGAGGAGTTGACAGTGAGTGAGCAGCTCGATGCCCGTGGTTACTGGCAGATGCAGGAACACCCCGAGCTCGAGGACCGTTTTCTGTATCCGGGGCCGTTCGCCAAGTTCAGCGAGGTCCCGGTCTCCTATCGTCGTCGCCCACCGCTCGTCGGTGAGCACAATCACGAGGTGTACGTGCGAGAGCTCGGTATGACTGAGACGGCCGTGGCCGATCTCCAGGCGCGAGGTGTGCTGTGAGCACGGCGGGCGCCGGACCACTCGCGGACGTCAAGGTCCTCGACTTCATGTGGGCCATCGCCGGTCCCGGTGCTACGCGGATGCTTGCCGACTACGGGGCCACGGTCGTGCGGGTCGAGACCACCCATCGGGTTGACGCGCTCCGGACCGTCGAGCCCTTTCTCGCGAACCCGCCCGGTGCCGAGAGTTCGGCGCTGTTTCACAATCTCAACGCTGGGAAGCGTATGCTCACCCTCGATCTCTCCAAGCCCGAGGCGCGAGCGATCGCGCTCGATCTCGTGCGCTGGGCCGACGTCGTGACCGAGTCGTTCACGCCCAAGGCAA
>JAJCZP010000019.1 GCA_029262315.1 Deltaproteobacteria bacterium
CCTTCCGGTTCTGACCATGGAAGGGGCGGAGGGGAAGCTGTTTACACCGCTGGCGTTCACCAAGACGTTCGCGCTGATCGCGTCGATCGTCGTCGGGGTGACCCTCATCCCGCTTTTGGCGCATGTCTTCTTTGGCCGGCAGCTTTCCCGCTCCGGGCGTGTCCTCGCCGCCGGCGGTCTCCTCGCCGCGGGGGGGCTCGTCGCCTGGCGTTTCGGCTGGCTCTCCGGCGGGGCGCTCCTGGCTCTTGGCGTGTATCAATTCGCGGAACTGTACGTGTCGGAGCGGGCACGAGTCCCCCTGCGCTGGCTCCGGCACGCGATTGTCGTGGCTGTGGTCGCGATGGTCCTGGCGGACCACTGGCTCCCGCTCGGTCCGGCCTACGGCGCGGTGTCGAACCTGGTGTTCGTGGTCTTGACGCTCGGAGGCGTTCTCCTGGCGGTTCGCGCATTTCACCTGTCATACGAGCGGGCATTGCGTTGGTGTCTGGCGCACAAGGCGTTGTTCATGACCGTCCCGCTCGTGCTGACCATCTTCGGTGCGATGGCTTGGCTTGGCTTCGACCGTGTCTTCGGACTGGTGCCCGCGGGTGTGCGGGCGTTCGGACCGCTCGGCGGCATGCAGCGCGCGTTCCCAGGCCTCGGCAAAGAGTTCATGCCGGCGCTCGGCGAAGGGTCGTTTCTCCACATGCCGACGACCATGCCGCACGCGTCGATCGGAGAGAGCATGGATCTGCTCGATCGGCAGATCCGAGCGTTGAGTGCCATTCCCGAGGTCGCGCTGGCGGTGGGCAAGCTCGGGCGGGCCGAGAGTCCCCTCGATCCAGCGCCGATCTCGATGTTCGAGAACGTCATCAACTACAAGTCCGAATACATCGCCGATGAAAGCGGGCATGTCCTGCGCTTCCGCTATGACGACGCGGACGCGGCGTTTGTCCGCGACGACCAGGGGAGGCTGATTCCCGACGAGGACGGTCGTCCCTACCGTCAGTGGCGAGATGAGATCCGTGGACCCGATGACATCTGGAATGAGATCGTCAAGGCGACGGCACTGCCGGGGCTGACCAGTGCGCCGCGCCTGCAGCCGATCGCGGCACGAATGGTCATGGTCCAGAGCGGCATGCGAGCGCCGCTGGGCGTGAAGATCAAAGGGCCGGATCTAGCGACGATCGAGAGGGTCGGGCTCACGATTGAACGGCTCCTGAAGCAGGTGCCGTCGGTCGAGGCCGCCACGGTGGTGGCCGATCGGATCATCGGCAAGCCGTATCTCGAGATCGAAATCGATCGGGAGGCGATCGCGCGCTACGGCGTGCATTTGAACGCCGTGCAGGACGTCATCGAGGTGGCCATCGGGGGCAAACGCATTACGACCACGGTCGAGGGGCGCGAGCGTTACCCGGTGCGTGTGCGCTACCTCCGGGAGCTCCGTGATCGCGTCGACACGCTCGGTGAAATCCTCGTGCCGTCGGCAGGAGGAGTGCAGATCCCACTCGGACAGCTCGCCGAGATCCGGTATACGCGAGGTCCCCAGGTCATCAAAAGCGAGGACACGTTTCTCGTCGGCTATGTCGTGTTCGACAAGCGCCCCGGCCGGGCCGAAGTCGACGTCGTCGAGGAGGCACGGGCCTATCTCCAGCAGCAGATCGCGAGCGGAGCGCTCGAGATTCCCGCTGGGGTCAGCTACGCCTTCGCCGGCAGCTACGAGAACCAGGTGCGAGCGACGCGGCGGCTTACCGTCGTCGTGCCGCTGGCGCTCTTCGTGATCTTCCTGATTCTGTATTTTCAGTTCCGAGCGGCGTCGACGACGCTCCTGGTGTTTTCCGGTGTCATCGTGGCGTCGGCGGGGGGCTTCCTGATGCTCTGGGCGTACGGCCAGTCCTGGTTCCTGGACGTCAGTGTTCTTGGCGTCGATCTGCGTGCGCTCTTTGCCGTTCGACCCTACAATCTGAGCGTTGCCGTGTGGGTGGGGTTTCTGGCCCTGTTCGGCATCGCCACCGACAACGGGGTCATCCTCGCGACCTATATGCGTCAGACCTTCGCCGAAGAGCTCCCGGGCGACCGTGCCGCGGTGCGAGAGGCCACGGTTCGTGCGAGCTTGCGGCGCATTCGGCCGTGTCTCATGACGTCGGCGACGACGATTCTGGCGCTCATTCCCATCTTGACGTCGACGGGCCGGGGCTCCGACGTCATGGTGCCGATGGCGATTCCCTCGTTCGGGGGGATGCTGCTCGTCGGCGTCACGGTCTTCGTCGTTCCCGTGCTGTACTGTGCGCTTGAAGAGCGTCGGGTGAGGGCTGGCGAGGACGCGTAGCGGGGTGCTGCACGGCGTGGAGTTGGGCGATGCGTACGGCGCCGGATGCGATCGTCGTCTACTAGGACGTCGGGGTTCGGGGAGTCGCTTCCGGCGTGCGCGTCACAAGGCCGTACCCCCACCAGAGGACGAGCCACGGCATGGTGAGCCAGGGCGAATTCGCCAAGCCGAACTTGATGAAGGTATCGGTGAAGCTCGTCGTGTCGACATTCGGCATCCCGGCGATGATTTCCGAAAGAAAATAGTACGATGTCGAGTAGAGGTGGACGACCGCGGTCGCCATCAGAAGCAGCACGGCGCGTCGATCGCGCCCGCCCGAGCGCCACCAGAGGCTGAGCCCGGTGACGCCAATCAGGCCGTTGGCCACCGAGAGCACCTCGATTGTGAGCAACGCCACCGGTGCGGTTGCATAGCGTTGGTCACCACCGTCGATGTAGGCCCACCACGTGTAGGCCCAGGCGGCGTCGCGTCCCGCGGCGATGCGGTCGTGGAGAAGAAGCCATCCGAGCTCCCAACTGAGGTGGGTCACGTACGACACGACCAGAAAGAGGAGGACCGCCGATGCCACTCGCCGCTCGATGGTCCAGCTGCGGAGCGCCGGCAAGGGCCAGAAGGCGGTGCTGAAGGAGGCGAACAGCCCGACGGAGTAGATCCACGCAATGACGTCGGCCGTCGCTTTCCGGTCGGCCCCGAGTTGGAAGACCGCAATAGTTCCGACGGGGAAGGCGAGGACGACGGGGCCCAGGGTCAGAACCCGCGCCAGCACGAGCGCACGCATTCGTCCATACTAGTCCACTACCGCCACAGATCGGAAGATGTGCCGCGCCGTTTCACGGTTCGGCGAGGTGCCCAGCGCGGGCACCGAGTGCGCGCCCCTGACTCGACACCGGGGCGGATAACGCACATGCTGTTCGTGGGTGGAAGCGGAGCATGTAGAGGCGCCGCGGGCGTCGTCCTCGCGGTGGTGGTGGGTGCGTGCCGCGCTCGTCGGGACGATTGTCGCACTGATCGGCATTGCTGGTGTCGTGGTGTGGCGTTTGAATCGCGACGTCAGCGTCTACCTTGCGTCTCGCGAAACGCCGCCACTTCGATTGTTCAGTGCGCCGCTGGCGCTCCGAACGGGCATCAATGTCGAAGGGACGCGGCTCGTTTCCCGCTTGCGTCGGCTCGGATATCGCGTTGCGGAGGAGGGGCTCCCGCCGGGAACCTATCGCAGGGCGGACACGTACCTCGACGTTGGGTTCCGCGCGTTTACTGACGCGGAGGGTACGCACCCGGCCGTTGCTGTTCGGTTCGAACTCGCCGGCGGTGCAATCGTGAGCGTGGCGCGGGTCGCGAACGAGGGATCTGTTGACGATTTCCACGAGCGCCCGGCGGGAGAAGTCGCCGCGTCCGAGGATCGGTTCCTGGGCGATCCCTTGGAGGAAGTCCTGCTCGAGCCCGAGTTGCTCGCGGTGTACGGCGCGGCAGGCTCCGACGTGCGCCGCCCGGTCGGCGTCGGCGATCTTCCACCGCACGTCGTCGCGGCGTTTCTAGCGGCCGAGGACGTGCGGTTCACGGTCCATCCGGGCATCGATCCTATGGGCATCGCGCGCGCGGCCCTCGTGAACCTCACCGAGGGGGCGATCGAGCAGGGGGGAAGCACGATCACGCAGCAGCTTGCCAAGAACGTCTTCCTCTCGTCCGAGCGCCGCTGGTCGAGAAAGGCCGTGGAAGCGGTGCTGGCGCTCATTCTCGAGCTACGCCTCAGCAAGACCGACATCCTCGAGACCTACATGGACACGGTCTACTACGGGCGTATCGGTTCGATCGGTTTGTACGGCCTCCGGCAGGCGTCGCGGGTGTTCTTTGGGCTGGAGCCGAACGAGCTGAGCGTGGGCGCCGCCGCGACCATCGCCGGGGTGCTTCGGGGGCCGAATTTGTATTCGCCGCTCCGCCACCCCGAGCGCGCCAGGGTCCGGCGCGATCGTGTGCTGGCGACGATGGCCGACGAGGGATGGATCGACGACGCGGCCCTCGCGGCCGCGCGCGCCGAGCCCATCGTCGGCATTGATGCCGGGACACTGGGAGGGGCGTACTTCGTCGATGAGGTGCTGCGCCGATTGTCGACGTTCGGATATAGCGGAGCGAGCGCGCGTGGCTTGTCGGTGTTTACGACGCTCGACGTGGAGACGCAGCGACAGGCGGATCGCGCACTCGGGCATGGGTTGCAGGCGCTCGTGGAACGCCGTCCGGCGCTCGAGGATCCCGATGGCCCGGTTCAGGGGGCGGTGGTCGTGCTCGACGCGGAGACGGGCGCGGTACGTGCGATGACCGGTGGCCGGGACTTCACACGCAGCCAGTTCAATCGCGCCACCCGTGCGCGTCGCCAACCCGGCTCCGCGTTCAAGCCGTTCGTCTACCTGACGGCCCTCGCTGATGCCGAGCATCCCCTGACGGCCGCTTCGCCGCTCACCGACACGCCGCATCGTCAGAAGGTCGGGACGGAACTCTGGACTCCGGCGAATTACGATGGGCGCTTCGTCGGAGCGCTGACCATGCGGCGCGCGTTGGCGGAATCCCGCAACATTCCCGCGATCCGTGTCGCCCAACAGGTCGGCCTCGAGCGTGTAGTGGCGCTCGCCGCCGATGCCGGACTCGGCGCGCTCAGTCCCGTGCCGGCGATGGCGCTCGGGACAGAGGAGGTCTCGCTCCTGCGTCTGGTCGGCGGCTATACGGTGTTTCCCAATCTCGGTGAGGTCGCCGAGCCCATCCTGATCCGCGGGGTGATCGCGGCGGACGGATCGGTGCTGTTTCGTGGGCAGCCTGTACGGCGTCGGATCGCACCGGCGGCTCCCACGTTTGTGGCGAGTCGCCTGCTGGAGGCCGTCGTCGATGAGGGGACGGGACGGGGCGTGCGCCGCTTGGGGATGACCCGTCCGATCGCGGGGAAGACGGGGACGAGCAATGACGAGCGCGATGCCTGGTTCGTCGGGTACACGCCGGATCTCGTCGCCGGGGTGTGGGTAGGACTCGACGATGGCGCGCCGCTTGGTCTGACGGGGGGCGCGGCGGCCTTGCCGATCTGGGTCGGGCTCATGCAGCCCGCCAGCGCCGCGTTCGAGCCACGTTCGTTTCGCGTGCCACCAGGCGTGGTCTTCCGGACGGTCGACCGCGATGGACGTACCGGGCGAGGGCCGTGTCGTAGCCCGGTCCGGGAGGCGTTCGCGGCCGGGACCGAGCCGCCGGCCGACTGTGATGCGGTCCAGTACGTGCGGCGCGACCGGCCTCCGACGCGACCGGCGGAGCGCCAGGTGGAGCCTCAGCCGTCCGCCATCCGCAAGGTTGAGCGCTTCTTCCGCCGGCTATTCGGTGGTCGTGACTGAGGCGCCGCCCTCGGATGTTCGGTCGCGCTCGTTGGCGCGCGCGACCACCCGTACCGCGTCGCTCACACGGTCGCTCGGGTGCAAGATGACAGTATCGTGTTCGTCCAACCCGCCGAGGACCTGCGCGTAGCGCTCGTTCATCTTGCCGAGTTCCAGGCGGCGCAGGTGCGCCTGTGCGTCCTCTACGGTGAAGGCCGCCCACGCGTTACCGCTTCGGAAGAGCGCGGCTACCGGTACGCGCAGCACGTCCGCCTCGCGCCACAGGACAATGCGTACGTCGACCCGATAGCCGTGGCCCAGGCGTTGCCACTTTTCGATCGGGTCGGTGATGTCGAGGACGACGTTGACGCGCTGCTCTTCGATCCCGAGCGCTGAAACCTTGGTGAAGCCGTAGGGTTCGACGCGACGCACCACAGCGGCAAGGGCTGCATCGCCCCCCCAGCGCTCGATCAGCGCCTGGTCGCCGACACTGACCCGTACGGCGTCGGTCGAGAGGAGGTCGATGACGATCTCGAGGTCGGTGGGCTCACCGATTTCGATGAGCGGAGCGCCAGCGGTGACGACGCCTTCGCTCTCGTGGAAGATGCGAAGAATCCGTCCGCTGACGGGTGCACGCACCTCGAGGCAGCAGCCATCTTGCTCGTGTGCGTCGGTCGTGTCGCGTGTCCCAGTCGCGGGGCCCGAGAGCAGGGCGCGGACGGTTGCGAGCTCGTGATCGCGCACCCGCAGGGCGGCGCGCGCGGTCTGCAACGCGGCGTCGCGGGTGCGGGCGTCCTTGCGGGCCCGGTCCAGCTCGGCGCCCGATACGATCCCCCGTGCCGCGAGGGCCCGCGCGCGCTCGAAGTCGGACCGGGCGTAGTCGCGCTCGGCCTCGATGCGAGTGACCTCGGCCGTGGCCAGTGCGCGCGTAGCCTCGGCGGCTTCGAGACGAGCCTCGAGCTCGGAACGGCGCCGGGTATCGAGGAGGATCGGGTCGGAGGGAAGAATGCTGGCGATGATCGTGTCGTGCGCGACGACCGCATCGCCGACGTCGCCCGCGAAGCGCAGTACTCGGCCTGCGAGTGGGGCCGAGACGAGATAGACCTCCCGTACCCGCGTCTCGCCGTCGTCGGCGACGGTCACCATCAAAGGTCCCCGGGCGATCGGCGCAACGTCGACGGGAATGGGTTGTGGCCGAAAGATGTAGAACGCAGCCCACAGGGCAACCAGGACGGCACCACCGCGAAGAATCCAGGTTCTCGTGTCACGCATGCGCGTCTACTCCCGGGCTTTCAGCACGGCGACCAGATCGAGTCTGGCAAGCCGTCGCGCGACCACGAGGCTCGTGACCGTCGTGGCTGCGATGACGACCAGCATCGAGTAGCCGTAGGTGGCTGGCAGGATGACCAGCGGCAGCCGCATCAGCTCGGTGTCGAAGCTGGCCGTCAGGTAGGCCGCGATACCGTATCCGAGCAGGCAGCCGAGCGGGAGCGCGAGCAGGGTCAGGAGTGCGAGTTCGCCGAGGAGCACGTAGGCGATTTCGCCCAGCGTGAAGCCGAGCACCCGGAGGCTCGCCAGTTCCCGGGCGCGTTCCGAGAGCGAGAGGCGGCCGGCATTGTAGACGACCCCGATCGCGATCATCGACGCGAAGAGCACGTAGAAGGATGCCATGGCGCCCATCGTCTCGTCGACGATCGCCCGAAACGTTGCGAGCGTCGTTCCTTGCACAGACACGCTCTGCACCAGGGGCGTCGCTTTCAGTTGTTGGAAGAGCCTCCTCTGCGTCAGCGGATCGACGAGCAGATGGGCGCCGGACGCGGCGGGGCTTTCGCGCATCAGTTCTGTCAAGGCGCCGCGAGAGAGATAGGCCGCGGTGCCCACGAACTCTTCGACCACGGCGCCGACGGGGAGCGTCCGTGTCGGTCGGGATCCCTCCAGCACCTCGACATCGATGGTACTGCCTGCGCCCGCACCCAAAAGCTTGGCCAGGCTCGACGTGAGTACGAGGCCGGCGGGTGGGAGCGCGACCGGGGCGTCGTGTACGTCGACCAGACGGCTGAGGTCCGCGCCCTCGTCGATGCCGGTGAGGGCCACCAGGCGGGAGTGGTGGCCGTGGCGCAACCGCACCGGCACCGCGCGATACAGCTCTGCCGCCAACACTCCTGGGAGCGCGGCAACCTCGTACAGGACGTTCTCGCTCCGTGGCTCGGTGAAGGAGATCGTGACGTCCTGGCGCTGCGTGCGTGAGAAGAACGCATCCATCATCTCGTCGATAGCATCGAAGAAGAAAAGCGAGCTGACCAGGAGCGCGACAGCGAAAGCCATGCCGGCACACGTGAGCAGCGAGCGCGCTGGCCAGCGGGCGATGTGGCGCAGCAGCATGCGTGTCGCCGGCCGTATCCTCATCTGGGGCACGAAAGTCTGGAGGAATCCGCCCCCTGAACTTCGGCCATAGATCGTTGGTGGAGGCGGTTGCATGGCCACGGCAGGCGCGAGGCGGGTGGCGCGCCGGACGGCAAAGAGGGCGCCACCGGCTGCGGCCAGTATGCCGACGGCACCGGCGATAGCGAACACGCTCGGTGCCATGGTGTAGCGCAGGAACGGGAACCCGAAGTAATCGGCGTATAGCCCCGTCATGCCATGGCCCATCCAGGCTCCAAGGATCCAGCCGGACACGACGCCCGCTAGCACGATCGCGAGCACGAGCTTCAAGTAGGTCCAGCCGATCGCCGCATTGCTGTACCCGAAGGCTTTCAGAATCCCAATTTGCTCGCGTTCTGTCTCCACCAGACGTGCGACGACGATGTTCAACAGGAAGGCGGCGACGCCGAGAAAGATGGGCGGCAGGACGCGGGCCATCAGCCGCAGTTGCTCGAGCTCACTTCGCAGAAAGGCATCGGACACGTGTTCGCGCCGACTGTACCCCCCGGTGCCCCCGAAGGGCTCGAGCAGGTCGTCGAGGCGGGCCACCACATCCTCCGCGACGGCATCCCGACGCAGGGCCAGCGAGACGTCGTTGAACGCACTCTTGAGATCGAACGCCGCTTCGAGCGCCGTGCGGCTCATCCAGAGGACCCCGAACCGCCGGTTGTCGGGGACGACCTCGCCGGGGCTGATGGCGTAGACGAACTCCGGTGAGAGCGCCGTGCCGACGATGCGTAGCCGCCGTCGCTTGCCGTTGATATTGGCGCTGACCGTGTCGCCTGCGACGAGGTCGTTGGCTTCCGCGAACCGAACGTTGACGATGACCTCATCGACGTGCCCGGTGCGCAGGCCTCGCCCCGTGCGGACGACGATGTCGTTCAGCGCTGGTCGGCCATCCGTGGGGAGAGAGAGCAGCCGGCCTCGGGCGGGCTCCGCGAGGCCGGCGACGTCGACCAACACATCGTGTGCGATCCGGGTCTGCGTCCGCATGACGCCCGGAATGTCGGCAATCCGTGGCGCGAGATGCTGGGGCGCCCGCCGCGCCCGGGCGAAGATGTGCGCGAAGCGGTAGCGCTGATAGAAGGCAGTGCGTGTGTCCTCGAGTGAGGAGATCGTGCCGAGCGCGGTGACCAGCGTCGCCACACCACCAGCGATGACCAGCGCGATCGCGACGGCCTGGCCACGCATGCGCCCAAGGTCGCGCAGGAGCTTGCGGTTGATGGCGGTCATGCGTCTACCAGGCGAGTTCCCGGGCTGGTCGCTTGGTGGTGTTGGTGCGCGTGTCGACGATGCGCCCATCGCCGAACGCGAGCCCGCGATCGGCCATGTCGGCGATCCCGGAGTTGTGGGTGATGACCAAGGTGGTCGTGCCGAGTTCCGCGTTCACGCGCTCGAGGATCTCCATGACCGTGATGCCTGTCGCACTGTCGAGTGCGCCCGTCGGCTCGTCGCACAGCAGCACTTCGGGGCGTTTGGCGATCGCCCGCGCGACCGCCACCCGCTGCTGCTCACCGCCGGAGAGCTGCGAGGGGAAATGGTCGATCCGGTCGCCCATGTCCACGAGCCGAAGCGCCTCTTCTGGGGCCATCGGGTCCCGCGAGATCTCGGTGACGAGTTGAACGTTCTCGCACGCGGTGAGGCTGGGGATCAGATTGTAGAACTGGAAGATGAAGCCCACCGAGGCGCGGCGAAAGATCGTGAGCCCCTTGGCGTCGAGGGCCGAGATCTCCCGATCCCGGAAGAAGACGGCTCCCGCGGTCGGGCGATCGAGGCCGCCCAGGATGTTCAACAGAGTCGACTTGCCGCTGCCGGATGGTCCCATCAGCACGGCGAACTCGCCGTCGAGGATCTCGATATCGACGCCCCGGAGCGCGTGCACCTCGGTCTCGCCCCGTTGATAGACTTTCGTGACACCGACCGTCCGAAAGCTGATCGCGGTCGTGGCGTCGGTCTGGTCGCTCGTCGTCACCGTTCACCTCAACGGTACCGGTGCGGCGGGGGCGATTCAACTGACGAGCTGTGATGGACGGCGAGGGTCGAGCGACGGAGAGGATGAGGCGCGTGCCTGCTGGTCAGATCGGCGCTGCCACATAGGCGAGCCGTGGGAAGTGCGTCGCCATCTCGTCCAGCGAGAAGCTGGCGTGGAAGATGCGGCGTAGCTCGGCGCGGTCGAAGAGGAGGCCGACCTCGGGCAACTGGAGTGCCAGCCGGACGCTGAAGAGTCGAAAGAGCGTCCGCGTCAGCCGGCGACCGCGCGGCCCCATCTGGGCCGCGATGTAGCCCACGTGGCTGATCTCGTCGCCAATGATCTCGTCGTACAGGCGCCGAATGCGTGTGACGACCGGGGGATCGTCCGCGAAGAGCGCGAGGCCGCGGTCGCGGAGCGCGCGGAAGAGTACGCAGCCCACCATCTCGGCCATGCCTGTCACTGGGAGCTGCCAAGCGACGGGAGCGGCGAGCAGGTATTTGACGAGCGCGCGCGCCATCAGCGGCGGCGCCTGCGCCCGTACCGGCAGGTCGAACATATGGACGACCTGCGCGAGCAGCCGGGTGTGGTACACTTCCTGTAGCTGGACATGCATGCGGATCGGGTCGCTTTCCTCGGTGACATGCCCGAAGAGGTCAGCTAGTCCGACGGCGAAGCGCTCGGCGTTGTTGGCTTTGGCCGTCGCCAGTAGCCACAGAGTGCGCGCGTCGAGGCCGTGCTCCGGGCGTCGCCGCCCGGCGTTTCTCAGATACGCCTGGCGGTTCACCGTGCCCGCTGCGCGCACGGGGTCCGACGTCAAGTCCTCGAAGAATGTCTCGCGAGTGGATAGCTGGCGACACTCGAAGGTCAGGTGCCCATCGCGTCCCGCCAGAAAGGCGAGATACCCCTCGTGGGGAGCGAGCCCGGTGCTCCGCCCATCGGTGAGCGTCCGGCGGGTCGTGTCGTGAGCGTGGAGAGAGACGTCCATGGCTCGCTGGAATATGGAAGCGACGGGACCAGCGGCAATCGGCACCCGGGCTCATTTTCTCCGGGCTCCTGGTCCTGGTACCGGGGGCTAGTGTCTCCAGTACCGACGGACTATTCCGTGCTTGGGGGTCGGACCTGCTATTGATGGCTGAGGAGTCGGGCGTGGCGCACGAGACCATCAAGCTGGTGATCATCGATGACCATCCCGTTTTCCGTGAGGGCCTGCGCCAATGTCTCGATGCCCGGAAGGGGTTGAAACTCCTCGCCGCGGTCGCGGGCGGCGACGCGATGTGGCAGGCGTTCGAGACGCACGGCCTGCCCGACATCGTGCTCATGGATGTCGAGATGCCGGGAGCGAGCGGTATCGAGCTCACTCAGCAGCTCCGCCAGCGCTATCCCGAAGTGCGGGTGATCATGTTGACGGCCTTCTCGGACACCGAGCGCGTCTTCGCGGCATTGAAAGCCGGGGCGATCGGCTACCTGCTGAAGAATGTTTCACCCGATGAGATCCGGGCGACCGTCGAGCGGGCTGCCACCGGAGAGCCCATGCTCTCGGGCGAGATCGCCGGGCGTGTGCTTCAGGAGTTCGAGCGCGAACGCGCGGAGGAACGTGACCGCGCGCAGCTCTCGACGCTCACGGACCGCGAGGAGGAGATCCTGCGGCTGCTTGCTACGGGCGAGCCGAATCGGGCGATCGGGGAGCGGCTCTTCATCTCCCAGCAGACCGTCAAGAATCACGTTGCGAGTATCTTCCGGAAACTGCAGGTGAACGATCGCACCAAGGCCGCGTTGCTCGCGGTCAAGCTTGGCTTGGGCGAGCGGCGGTCGTGAGCGCGCGATGGAGTTCGCTCGTACGCGGGCTCGTCATTGCGGCTGGCGCGCTCGTCGTCGTCGCGAGTCTGCGCGCGTTCCGGCTCGACGACTGGCCGCTCTATCTCGCCTACGTGCTGACCGCGCTCGTCTTGTATCCGCCACGCGTCGAGGTGCTTCCGGGTATGCATCTGACGATCCCCGCGCTCGCGGTGACGATCGGCTTCGTGTACATCGCGGGACTTCCGATCGTCGTGCTTTGCACCGTGCCGGCCATGGTATTCGCCGGACTGCATCGTGTGTTGCCCGAACGATGGCGGATCTGGTTGCCCCACGTACCGTCTGGCCGCCCTGGGGTGGACGGTGGGCACGGGTCGTGGCTCGGGGAGTTCTCCCCGAGTCGCGAGGCTCTGGTCGACTGGGGGTCGTTTGCCGTGGGGCTCGGGATTCGCTGGTGGGCGGCCTCGGCGGTGATGTCGGAGGGGCGGCCGTACACCGAGGCGTATGCGATCACGGTGGGGGAGTTCGCCGGGTACGCGTTCTGGAGTCTGCTGGCGATGCTGCCGGTCTATTCGTTCATCCGGCCCGTGCTCACTCCCGACCAGAAGCAGCGCGCGGCGCAGCAGGATCTCGGGCTGATCATGCCGTTGGCGCTGACACCGTTTGTCTTCCTGATCGCCTACGGCTACCACACGCACGGATTGGAGGGGGCGATCGGGTGGTCGCTCGGATCGTGTGGCGTGCATTTGCTCCTCAAGCGGCTGACAGAGCGGCGGCGCACCGTCGAGGAGCAGAACCGCAGCCTCGAGGCACTGAATCGCGAACTCGCGGATCGAGAGCGGTTGTCGGCCATCGGCAAGATGTCGTCGGTCGTGTCCCATCAAATTCTTCACCAGCTCGGGGTCATTGGTATCTACGCCGACCTCATCAGGAACGCCGAAGCGCCGAGCGGTGCGGGTGATGCTCTCGCGGAAGCCCGGACGCACGCTGGTGCCATCGAAGGCGCGCTTGGCGACGTCAATCGGGTGCTTCGGGAACTGCTGGTGTTTGGCGGGGATCTGCGTGTGAATCTCTACGAGCATCCGCTGGCAAGTGTGATCGCTGAGTGTGTGGCCGGTTGTCGGGCCGAGACCGACGAGCGCGGGGTCGCGGTGCGGGTCGAGTGCCCGGCGGAGCTGAACGTAAGTCTCGACAAGCTCAAGATGACCCACGTGTTTACGAATCTGCTTCGGAACGCGATGCAGGTCTCGCCGTCTGGGAGCGAGATCGTCATTCGGGGGAGCGCTCACGAGGATGCGGTTGAGATCTCCGTCAGCGATGCGGGCCCGGGGGTCACCGCGGAGCATCGCGACAAGGTATTCGCGCCTTTCTTTACCACCAAGGATGAGGGTATCGGGCTCGGGCTCGCGATCGCACGCGAGTTCACCGAGGCTCATGGCGGTAACATTCGGGTCGAGGACACGCCTGGGCGTGGTGCGTCGTTCGTCGTCCGCCTGCCGTGCGACCGTGGACTCTGAGCGCCGCGCCGCGCTGCGCTGCGCTGCGTGCGTTCGGGCGGGGGCCCGCGGGGCGACCGCTGCCCACGGTGGCAGAATCCGAGCCGTCATTGGCGCGGCGCGGGCGTTCCCATCGCGCGGCGCGTACGGTAGCCTCCCCCACGACGGCGAGAGAGACACCGATTCCGCGAGCTGAAAAAGGAGAGCCTTGTGAGTGACGCCCATGTTTCCCGTACCCTCGGCGCAGTATTCTTTCCGAACTTCGAACTGCTCGACATCTTCGGACCGCTGGAGATGTTCGGGTCCGTCGGTCCGGAGGTCCGGATTGCCACCATCGCGGAGGAGGCCGGGCCGGTACGCTCAACGCAGGGGCCCGCGGTGTCTGTGGATCACAGCTTCGGCGACTGTCCGAAACTCGATCTGCTGATCGTCCCCGGGGGGATCGGCACGATGACCGAAGGCGCCAATCCCCGGATGCTGGAGTTCCTGCGTACGCGGGTCGCGGAGGCCGAGTTGGTGATGAGCGTGTGCTCCGGATCGGGCTTGCTCGGCAAAGCGGGCGTACTCGACGGTATACGCGCCACGACCAACAAACAGTTCTTCTCGCTCGTTTCAGCCGAGGGCCCGAAGGTCGAATGGGTACGTGAGGCGCGCTGGGTCGATGCTGGCAAATTCGTGACGTCGTCCGGTGTCGCCGCCGGAACCGACATGGCCCTTGCCGTGATCGGACGCCTCTGGGGTGTGGAGCGAGCGGAGAAGATCGCGGCGCTGACCGAGTTCACCTGGCATCGCGATGCCGACTCCGACCCCTTCACCCGCTACCTCGATCAGGGCGACGTCGGTGAGATGGCTGCGGCGCTCGAGGCGTAGCGTCGTCGTGAGTCCGTTGGGCTTAGTGTCGAGCTCGCCGGGGCCCGGCTGGCTCGGGGCGACTAGACGCTGCGGGCTGTGCCCGGGACGCGTGCCGTGTGCGCCTCCCGAGGAGGCGCGGCGTCGCCGGATCTAGAAGATGACGCCCTGAACCGCCAGGACGAATGTCGGTGGAGCCGGGACGTAGTTGCTCGAGAGGACGCACAATCCCTGGCTCGGATCCGTTGCGAAGGGTGCGAAGGTGCCACTAGCGGAGGCGCACGCTCCGGCCGCGGTGTAGGTCAACGTGGGCTCGGGTTCATAGCATTCGACGGTGGTGATGTGGATCTTGTCGCCCGGGGGGGGCGGACAGAGGCCCGGGAGTTCGGTTGAGCCCGCGAACTTGATCTTCGCCTTTTGGCTCGCCACGCTCCCAGATACCTCGCCGCGCAGAATGAATCCGCCGCAGCTTCCCGCGGCACTGTCGATGAAGTTCATCAGGCAGATCACCTCGTCACCGGTGCCCGGCAGGCCATCGCCAGGAGGCAGGCCGGCCATCTTCTTGAGCTGGATCTGCGCTTTGCACTTGTCGTCGAACTTGAACTTTGCGCCGCTCACTCCTGGTACGAACAGCCCGCTGGCGACTACGGGCGTGAACCCCGCGTTGCAGAGGTCGCGGTCGTAACCGACGGGTCCGTGATTGACCATGTTGCCCTGGATCTTCTCGCCCGCGAACGCGTGGGGCGACAGAAGGAGCAGGGCGATCAGGACGCTTGTACTGGCGGCGGGTCTCATGGTGGTCCTCCGTTGTGGGCCGATGCGGTTGCGGATGACGAGCGTAACGGCGATCGTACTACCGTCGACGCGGGGATGTCCATGAGGTTGCGGCGGGATGACGCTGTGCGCCATGCGCGCTACACTCCTGGGTACGGAGGACAGTACTATGAGTAGCGACGCCCATACGCGTACCGAAGCGCAGGCCGAGGAGTTGCTGTACGATCCGAGCGTTCCGACGCTCACCCATGGCGAGCGAGCCCGGACGCTGACCGCCGGCATCCGGACGGGCACGCTCTGCACGATTGCCAAGGAACCGGCGGGTTTCCCGTATGGCTCGTTCGTCACGTTCGCGATGGCCGAGGCCAGCCCGGTCTTTTTCATCAGCGAGTTGGCCGAGCACACGAAGAACCTGCATGGAGATCCGCGTGCGTCGTTGCTCGTGGCGGAAGGTGGAGAGGCCGATCCGCTGGCGAACGGGCGCGTCACCCTGCTCGGGAGCGTGCGCAAGCTGGAGGAGGGGCCGGAACGCGAAGCGGCGAAAGGCGCCTACCTGCAGGCCCATCCAAACGCGGCGTACTACATCGACTATGCCGACTTCGGCTTGTGGCGGTTGGATGTCGAGGGGATCCGCTACATAGGCGGCTACGGGCGCATGTCGTGGGTGGATGCGAAGGAGTGGCGCGAGGGCGAACCCGATGCGATCGCGCCGCACGCACGCGCGATCATCGATCACATGAATGCCGACCACAGCACGACCATGGCCGACTACTGCCGAGCCTTGACGAAGGCGACAGATGTGACGGCGGCCACGATGACGAGCGTCGACCGCTATGGGTTCGAGATGTCGGCGGAGACCGGGCGTGGTCCGCGCCCGATTCGCCTGGCGTTCTCGGCACCAATTGCGACGCCCGACGAAGCGCGTCGTGAGATGGTCGCCCTGGCGAAGCGCGCTCGGGAAGCGCTCGGTGTTTCGGAGGGCTGAAACGAGAAAGGCCCCACCAGCGTGAGCCGGCGGGGCCTTTCTCAGTGTAGCTGAGGCTTCCTTACTACAGCGTTACCACGTTGGCGGCAGCGGGGCCTTTGGGACCATCCGCAACCTCGAATTCTACCTTGGCGCCTTCGGCGAGGCTCTTGAAGCCTTCACCAGAGATGGCGCTGAAATGACAGAAGACATCCTTCTCACCGTCGTCCCGCGTGAGGAAACCGAAGCCCTTGTCGTCGTTGAACCACTTCACTGTTCCTGTAACTCGCACTGCCGTACTCCTAGTTCTCGAATCGCCGGAGTGCGGCTCTGCTACTTTGCTGCATCGTCCGTACCCTTCCGACTACTCGTCTTGCTGGGAAACCGTCCCATCGGTGGCGCCACCACCATCGCGCGCCGTATGCGAGGGCCCACCCTGGGCACCTCTAGATTTATGGTCCAGAAGCATAGCCGATCATGAGGCGTTTGGACACACCAACTAGGGAAATATACCGGTAGTTGTTGGAATCACTGGGGAAATCTCTTGCCGAGAGGCGGTGCCAGCGGCGTGTACGCCGGTCACGGCTCGGAGAAGGTGGAGGGGGGCGCATCGACACGCGCCCGCTGCAGGAGCTCGGCACGCTCCTTTACCGCGTTGGTCATCGCCTCGAAGCCAGCGCGCAGCCTGCCGCCGAGGATGGTCATGACCACGGGAGCGAGCCAGCCGGCCAACGCAAAGTCGGAAACGTAGCGCGTGCGCGCGTCTCCGTCGGCATGCATTTCTTGGCAACGCCGGCTCCGGATGGGTGAGCCCGCGTGTCCGGGGACACCCCAGCAGACGCGCGTCTGGGGGGCGAGGTCTAGGATGGTCTCGCGTTGAGGCTGCGCGAAGAAGGGGAGCACCCGGACGTGCATCGCGATCGGGTCGCCCACAGCCAGGCTCGAGACGGCTCGCACCACGAACGGGTTCCATTCCCCGTAGCGCGGGAGATCCGTGACGACCTCCCAGACGAGACTGATGGGCGCCTCGATGTCGAGTGCGAGGTGGATACCGGCGGGCATGGAGAGCCCATAGCGCACCGATGCTCTCTGGCCCAGCGTGGGAGTCCGGCTTTGGCGCCATGCACCGGGTCTGGCTGCCCCATAGGACTCCCGCTATTGTTCCTGGCGGTCGCGCCTCTGGTGCGCCGAATTCAGGAACAGGGAGATCGCACGTGCCTGACGACAACGAGCAGTCCTCCGCCGAGCGCATCGCCAGCGGCAAGTCGTGGGAGGAGTTCTGCGACACGCTGAAGAGTGCTGGCGCGACGATTTTGGACGAGGGGGGACCGACGAGCGAGCTCGATCGGGCCGAGGGCTTTCGCTATCTCAGTCGGCTCACCCGGGCGGCGCTCGAGGCCTTCGTCGAGTACGCGGATCCGCTCGCGCCGGTCTTGCATCGGCCGGTGCATGAGACGGCGAAGATCGGTGCCGATAATCCCGACAACTACTATCAGACCGCCGCGATTAGTGGTGCGCACGAGTACCGCATCAGTGGCGTGCGGGGGACGATCCACTATCTCGACTTCGCCACGCAAACGAGCGGCGTTGCCAGTTCGGGGGATTCGAAGCAGGGCGGACACCTCGATGGGCAGGCGCTCGCGATTGCGCCCGATGGGAGCTTCGAGATTCTTTTGAGCGTTGAGAAGCGGCCTGGCAACTGGTTGCCGATGACGCCCGATACGTCATCGCTGATCGTCCGCCAGACCTTCCTCGATCGCGAGACGGAGAAGCCCGCGACGCTTCGCATCGAGCGTATCGGTGGTGATGGCAAGCCGACACCACTTACCGCGTCCGCGCTCGACGTTGGCTTCCTGTCGGCGGCCGGTCTTGTCGTGTCCTGTGCATCGCTCTTCTCGATGTGGGCCCAGGGCTTCCAGAAGCACACCAACGTGTTGCCGAAGTTCGACGACTCGGTGTCGATGGGCGCGGGCGGCGATCCGAACATTTGTTACTACCATAGCTACTGGAAGCTGGCGCCCGACGAGGCGCTGGTCATCGAGGCGACCCCGCCGACATGCGAAGCCTGGAACTTCCAGCTCGACAACCATTGGATGGAATCGCTCGACTATCGGTATCATCGCATTCACGTAAACAAGCACACCGCGCGCTATCGCTCCGATGGCTCGGTACGGATCGTGGTTGCGCATGAGGACCCCGGCGTCGACAACTGGATCGACACTGCCGGGCATTCACAGGGAACGATGTGCTTCCGGTGGATTCGTGCCGATGCGCAGCCGCAGCCGCAGACGCGCGTCGTCAAAGTCTCGGAACTCGAGGTTTGAGCGCGGCGGCAACGCCGGGGTTCCGCCCGCCGCCGTTTCCTGGGCCAGTCCGGATCGGACTCGCCGCCTGGCGCGGACTGGAGCGCGTCGGGCTCCCGCGCGCGTCACTCGGGATCGACGACCTCATTGCCGCGGCACGCCGCGCCAGCGGATTGCACGACTTCATCGACGAGTCATTTCACGAACCACTTCGTCGCCTTGCCGGTAGCGCCGATGAGGAGGCCCATCTGCACCCGCTCGGACGGGTGGCGTTCCGCCAGGGGCTGATCCGGAACCTCGTGAACCGGCTGCGGTTCGAGAACCTCGCCGCCCGCCACCCTGACATCTCCGCCCAGCCCGTGACGGCACCCGTGTTCATCCTCGGCTTGCAGCGGACAGGGACGACCATGTTGCACCGGCTGCTCACCTGCGAGCCCGCCTTGCGTCCGCTACTCTCTTGGGAGGCGATGAATCCGGCGCCACTCTCGGATCGCCCCGACGAGCGGGCCGCGAGGATTCGGCAAGCCGAAGTGGCCGAGCGGGCGCTCCGCTATCTGGCACCGGACTTCTTCGCGATCCATCCCGTGGAGGCGCGCGCGCCCGAAGAGGACGTGCTGTTGCTCGACCTGAGTTTCGTGAGTCCGACGGCCGATGCCACGATGCGCGTCCCGCGATATTCGGCATGGACGCGCGCGATCGATCAGCGGCCGGCCTATCGCTACTTCCGTCGCGTCATTCAGCTCCTGCTCTGGCAACGGGGCGGAACCTGGCTCGGCAAGACCCCGCATCACCTGGAGAACCTCGATGCACTCCTCGATGTCTTTCCCGACGCGCGTATCATTCATACGCATCGCGACCCGACGCGTGTCGTGGCGTCGTTCTGCAGCATGATGGCGCACGGACGGGCGATCTTCAGCGAACGCGTCGACCCTCACGAAGTGGGGGCCGCCCTGGCGGAGCGCGCGGTACGTGCGGTCACACGGGCCATGGCGGTCCGTGATCGGGTCGCTCCCACCGCCTTCCACGATGTCGCGTACGAGAATCTCGTGGCGGATCCCATGGGGGAGATGCGGCGCATCTACGCCTTTCTCGGCCTTGATCTCACGCCGGGGACCGAGGCGGCCATGTCCGCTTGGCGCATGGGCAACCCGCAGAACAAGCATGGCGTGCACCGCTACCGCCTCGAGGATTTCGGGCTCGACCGTGCTGCCTTGCGGGCGGAGTTCGATCCCTATTGTCGGCGGTTTGGTATCCAGTGCGACCGAAGGGGGGAGCATGAGTGACATGACCGGTCGGGTGTGTCTCGTCACCGGGGCGACCGACGGGCACGGGCGGGCCGTGGCGCTCGAACTCGCGCGCCGCGGTGCCGACATCGTCCTGCTCGGGCGCTCGCCCGAGAAGAGTCGCCGGGTTCAGGAGGCCATCGCCAACGAGAGCGGTAAACGCCCCGAAGTCCTCCTGTGCGATCTGTCGTCACGCGCGGAGATCGACCGCGTCGCGAGCGACTATCTGGCTAGCGGGCGGCCGCTGCATGTCCTGATCAACAACGCCGGACAGGTCAGTCAGACGCGCCAGCAGAATGCGGACGGTATCGAACTCACCTTCGCGGTGAACTATCTCGCCAGTTTTCAACTGACGCTCCGTCTGCTGCCTCGACTGATCGAAAGCGCACCAGCGCGCGTCGTCAACATCGCCTCGGACACGTACAAGATCGCCTCGCTCGACTTCGACGACCTCATGTACGAGCAGGGGTACTCGTTCATGCGCGCCTACGGGCGTTCAAAGCTCGCGATGGTGTAC
The DNA here is from genome assembly GCA_029262315.1 of Deltaproteobacteria bacterium. Classification (GTDB taxonomy): domain Bacteria; phylum Desulfobacterota; class Binatia; order UTPRO1; family UTPRO1; genus JAJCZP01. The sequence goes on from JAJCZP010000019.1 coordinate 20,026, forward strand.
TTCACCATTGAGCTGGCGCGTCGTATCGACGGCCGCGGCGTTGCTGTGAATGCCGTCGATCCCGGGCCGATCGCGTCCAACATCGGCGCCAACAATCCCGGTCTCGCGTATCGCATCATGGGGCCGGTGATCCGATCGTTGTTTCCCAGTCCCGCGCGCGCAGCTCGTACGGCCTTACTGGTCGCGACCGATCCGAGGCTCGCGGAAGTGTCGGGGGCGTACTACCGTTCGCAGAAGCGGCGCGCGCATGTGCTCGACTTCGACGCCGAGACGAGCGCCCAGCTCTGGCAGCGGAGCGTCGAGCTTACAGGGGTCGATCTGTAGCGGCAGCTATCGTTCGCGGTAGGAGATCCGACGCTCGATCTCACCCTGCCAGGGGTGTCCGTCGATCTCTACGTGTGGGTAGACGAGGTAATTGAGCGGTCGCGCCCGTTGGAACTCAGAATCCCGGCCAGTCCTTGTGGGGCTGCGCCAGGATGCGTCGGACCGCTGGCTCGAAATGCTGGAGGGGCAGGGCGTCGGCGTTCGGGTCGAACGCGCGCTGATCGTACTTGGCACAGAACTCTTCCGTGTAGTCGAACCACGGGCTGTCGCGGTAGCGTTCACGGAGGTCGCGATCGCCGCCGAGCAGGTGGAAGTAGTAGTAGCCCTGAAACACGAAGTGCTTGGCGACCATCCAATGGTTCTGCTCAGAGACGAAGGGGCGGAGCATAGCGGCCGCGACATCGGCGTGATTGTACGCCCCGAGGGTGTCGCCGATGTCGTGCAGCAACGCGCAGACGACGTACTCCTCGTCGCGGCCGTCACGCTCGGCGAGCGTTGCGGTTTGGAGGCAGTGCGTCAGTCGATCGACCGCGAAGCCGCCGTAGTCGCCGCCGAGCAGGCGAAGATGGTCGAGGATCCGGTCTGGCAGTGACTCGCGAAAAGGTGCGCTCGCATCGACGATGCGCTGCCAATCCTCGGCAGTGCCTTCGGTCATTGCGTGGAACTGGGCCCTGGGTCTCGGTGCGGATGATTGCGACATGGACGGCGTGCTCCCGTCCAGTTCTCGCACGCGGTCCTCTTTCTGTAAATGGCGTCTCGATGGTATTCCCTCGGGGCATGGCTCGGATGTCCTTGCTGGTGAGGCGCGCCGGTCGCATGCGGCACTCGCGATGCTGAAGCGCCGGCGATACTGGCTGCTCGCCGTACTGCTCGTGTGTGTGCTCGCGGCCGCTTTTCTGTTCGAGAGGCGGCAGCAGTCGCAGCTGCGACAGGCGCTGCAACAGCGGTTCGAGGAGTCCCCTAGTGTCGCGACACTCGAGATTGATCCCGCGGGGACGATCCGGATGTTCCTGAATCCCGACGACAGCATCATTACGCCACGCATCCAGCGAGATGGAGTCTGGGAGCCGAACGAGACGCATTGGTTCACCCGTTTCATTGGCCGCGGCGACACCGTCATCGATATCGGCGCCAACGTTGGCTACTACACGCTGCTGGCCTCGCGGCTCGTCGGTGAGCACGGACGCGTCTACGCGTTCGAACCCGACCCCATCGCCTTCGCACTGCTCGAGCAGAACGTGCGCCTGAACGAAGCGCGGAACGTCGTGCTGGAGCAGAAGGCCGTCTCGAACGAGAACGGCTCGATTCAGCTCTTCCTGGCCCCGGACAACAAGGGCGATCATCGGATCTATCAGACCGCCGAAGGACGCCCCGCAATCGATATCGATGCGGTGCGGCTCGATGACTACCTGGCGGAAGTCGATGGGCGGGTGGATTTCGTGAAGATCGATACGCAGGGTGCCGAGGCGTTGATCATCGCAGGGATGCGGCAGACGATCGACGCGCATCCGAACATCGTGATGGCAGTGGAGTTCTGGCCGCAAGGCTTGCAGGGCCTAGGCTCGGACGCGGCCGAGCTGCTGCAGCAATTGAGCGCGCACGACTTCCGGATGTTCGATCTCGGGCCCGGCCTTCCGGGAGTCAAGGACCTCTGGGAGGTCTCACCCGCGGGCATGCTGCGCACGCATACCGTGACCAGTCGAACCTTTACGAACCTGCTCGTGTTCAGGAGTTTCGAAGAGCTGCAGGCGCTGGCGACGAACGTGGACAGGGCACGCCGTGAGCTGGCGGCGGTCGTTGCCCGTGAGCTACCGCGGAGCGATGCGGAGCGCAGCGCTCGCGCGGCGCTCGAAGGAGCCGAGGCGGCGTTTCTGGCCTATCGCAACGACATTCCTGTTCGGCGCTAGACCGATCCCGCGCTGGATCGAGGCCCCGGTGCGTTGAGCCGCAGCTGTGCCTCATGGTACGGTCCCGGCCCATGGACGTTGCCGTACAGCTTGCAGGGATGACCGCCGACCGTCTTCTCGTCACCGCTCGCGAAACGGAGGAGTTGGGATTCTCCTCCATATACGTGCCCGATCATTTCGCCGATGAGCCCCCGGGGACGTCGACCTTGAGCGACACGACGCCGATGCCCGAGGCGTTGACCGCACTCGCTGGCATCGCCGCGGCGACCTCGCGGGTGCGGATCGGCGGCCACGTGCTGTGCAATCTCTTCCGGCACCCCGCGGTCACCGCGCAGGCCATGGCCACGATCGACCAGATTTCGGGCGGGCGCGCGCTCCTCGGTCTGGGCGCGGGCTGGACCAAGAACGAGTTCGACATGACGGGCATCCCGTACCCGGACATCAAGCCTCGGCTCCGGATGTTGGACGAGGCCCTGCAAGTAATCACCTCGCTCTGGAGTCGGCCTCGAACGACTTTTCGGGGCGAGTTCTACGAGCTCGCGGATGCGTTCCTCACCGTGCAGCCGGTCAACCGGCAGCCGCTGCCCGTACTCCTTGGCGGGAGCGGGAAGGGCTTGCTTCGCATAGCGGCGCGCCATGCCGACATCGTGAACGTGATCGTCGAACTCGGAAGCGCGGGCACGGTGCGCATCGAAGAGGTGGCCAAGCTGACGCAAGATGCCTACCAGGCGAAGCTCGATTTCGTGCGAGCGGAAGCGCAGAAGCTCGGTCGCGAGATCGCGTTGTCATCGACGCTATTCGTGCTTGCGATCACCGACGACGAGGCGGAGGCACAGGCAACGCTCGAGGGCTTCGCCGCCGGATTCGGGCTCGACCCCGGTCTCGTGGGTTCGCTGCCGATGGCGCTGATCGGGACGCCGGAGCAGTGCGTCGCGGAGTTGCAGCGCCGCGAGCGCGAGTGGGGTATCAGTCATCTCGTCCTCTCCGCCGCGGGCGGCTCCGAGATGATTCAGCGCTTCGGTCGCGACGTGCTGCCGAGGCTCTGAGGACCCATGAGCCGTCTGTTCGGACCCATTCGTCAGAACGGCTATGTCGTTCGCGATCTCGAGTCGGCCATGCGGCACTGGGCCGAGGTCCTGCACGTTGGCCCGTTCTTCCACTTGCCGCACGTTCAGGCCGACGAGTTCGTCTACCGTGGCGAGCCCTCGCCGGTGGATATCTCGATCGGGCTGGCCTTCTCGGGAGATCTCCAGATCGAGCTCATCCAGCAGCACAACGACGCGCCGAGTGTGTACAAGGATTTCCTCGACGCTGGCCGAGAGGGATTGCAGCACGTGTCGGCCTGGACGCCTGACTATGAGGACGCGGTCCGTAGGTTCGAAGCGGCGGGGCAGCGGGTCTTGCAGCACGGGACGCTCCCTGGCGGTCTCCGCTTCGCCTATTTCGATACCGAGCTGCATCCGGGGACCGTCTTCGAGATCTCCAACCTGACGGCGGAACCCTTCAAGCCGATGCTCGACGCGATGCAGGACGCCGCGCGCACCTGGGATGGAACCGATCCCATTCGAGGCGTGTAGGTCGGACGCCGAGTCGGAAGGAGCCCGCCGCAGCCGTCTCCTCAGTCGCGGTTGCAGCGGCTATCCCTCTGCGGCATAGGCCAGTCATGCCTACGCTCAAGTTGACGTACTTCGATATGCATGGCGGTCGGGGTGAGGCCGCCCGCTTGGCTCTTTTCATCGGTGGGATCCCGTTCGAAGATCGCCGAGTTCCCTTCGGTGAGTGGGGGGCCATGAAGCCCCAGACGCCGTACGGTGCCATTCCGATTCTCGAGGTCGACGGCGAGGTCATTGCGCACTCGAACGGGATCAATCGCTTCGTCGGGAAGCTCGCCGGCCTCTACCCGACTGATCCTCTACAAGCGGCGCTCTGCGACGAGGCTATGGGCGTCGTAGAGGACATTGCGGTCCCGATCGTGGCGACGTTCGGCATCAGCGATCCCGCCGAGCTGAAGTCCACGCGGGAGGCGCTCGTCGACGGGCCGCTCAGCTTCTATCTCGATCGGCTGGCGAAACGGTTGGCCAAGCGAGGCGGGCAGTACTTCGCCGATGGTCGCCTCACGGTGGCCGACTTGAAAGTCTTCGTGTGGATCAGGCATCTCCGCTCGGGGAACCTCGACCATGTGCCCGCCGACCTGGTGCCGCGAGTCGCGCCGCTACTCGTTGAGCATTGCGACCGCGTGCGCGACCATGTGCAGGTGAGGGCGTACTACCAGTGATGGACGAGGAGCCGACGAGACTCCTTACGCTGCCGAAAGCGACCTTGCGTGCGCGTGTGCAGCTGCGCTGCGGAGAGCACAGCTGGACGGTCGACGAGGGCTTTCCGGCGTTGCGATTCGGCCGCTCCGAGGAGTGTGAGCTCCGGATCGAGCACGATTTCGTTTCTCGGATGCACGGCGAGGTGTTTCACAAAAATGGGCGCCCGTACCTCCGTGATCAGAGCTTGAACGGAACGCTCGTGGTGCGACGGCAGGGGCCCATGACCGCGCTCGAGGACGAGACCGTTCTGCTCGAAGGCGCGGGCAGTCTGCGGCTCGGGCATCGCGACGGACCCGAGATCATCTTCAGTGTGGAAACGCTCGATCCCGACGGTGAGACCTGGGCGGGCGAACGGATGGAGGCGCCGTCCGAGGAGGCGTTGACGGTTGAGCGCAGTGTCTTCCACCGCGAGGGAGAGTACTGGACCCTAGGCTACGCGGGCGAGGTGCTGCGCCTGAAGGATGTGAAGGGGCTCCGGTGCCTGGCGCATCTGCTGCGACATCCCGCGCAGGAGTTTCACGCCCTCGACCTCGCGTTGGTCGCGACCGATGCCGCGGTGCCGGACGCTGGCGTCGTTGCGCGTGAGGAGGCCGCGAGCATGCACGTGTCGGAGGGCGGGAGCGCAGGGCCGATGCTCGACGCCCAGGCGAAGGCCGCGTACCGGGCGCGCGTTGGCGAACTGCGCGACGACCTCGCCGAGGCCGAACGCAACAACGATGCTGGTCGCAAGGAGCTGATCCAGGAAGAGCTGGAGCAGATTGCGACCCAACTCGCGGGGGCCGTCGGCCTTGGCGGTCGCGACCGCGAGGCGGCCTCGGATGCCGAGCGCGCAAGGGTCATGGTGACGATGCGCGTTCGCGACGTCGTCAAGAAGTTGCTCCACCACCACCCGAAGCTCGGGGGGCATCTCCAAGCCAGCGTGAAGACCGGCCGTTTCTGCTCCTACGAACCTCGCGAGCACGTGCCCGACTGGGAACTGTAGGGCCCCCTAAGATCCGGATATCGCAGGGGATACCTGTCTGTCACGGTCGCCGTGACATCGTCACGGTCGTTGTTACTCCCTCCCTGTAACTCAACGGCATCGGGCCATGCGGTCCGGCCGAATCGGAAGGAGTACAGGACCATGAACAACAGAATCCAGAAGCTCATCGGCCGATTGGCCGTCGCAGGCACCGTCGGACTTTTCTTCTGCACGATGGCCTACGCGCAGGACCTCGATGGGACCGCCTCGCTGCTTCAGCCGGCGGGTACCCTCATCATGCCGTTCGATCAGACGGAGAACCACGCCAGCTTTCAGCTGGTCACCCGTGTTGGCGCGGGGACGGGCGGTGGCGCGCCGGTGGCGACCCATTGGTCGTACTGGTCGGAGGACTGCCGGCATCTGGTCGACGTCTTCGTCTGTCTGACTCCGCAGGACACCAAGGTGATGGATCCGACGCATGTGCAGGGTGAGCTCCAGTCGCCCAATCCTCCGACCAACAACACGGTGGGGAGCATCACCGACCTGACCGGCGAACGCGGGATGGTGACCGTGACCGCGTTCGAGGCCGATTCCGGCCCGTCCGGTCTCGAGTGCAACGTCATCGACACCGAGGCCGTTCTGGCCAATGAGATCTTTGGCGGCTGGGTGATCGCCAACACGACGACGAACGCGGCGTTCGGTGCCGACGCGGTTGGTGTGGCCCCGGACACGCTTCCGGATCCAGCACTCATCGTTGAGAGCGGGATCTTCATTCAGACCTTCAATCCGCAGAGTCTCGCGGATTCCGAGGTCATCGTCATGACGGCGGAAGTCGGCGCCGGGAACGGGAGCTTCCTGGAGACCGAGATCGGTCCGATCCAGCGCGACCGACCGGATGGCGATCATGTGTGCTGCAATGTTTCTTTCACCGACAATCTCGAGATTACCACCTCGCTTCCCGACCTCTGCTTTCAGTGTGTCGGCTTCAATCCGATCTCGGCCCTCCAGGCGGAGGCCGGCGAGGTGTCGATCATTCCTCCGAATACGACTGTCGAGTCGCCCGGTTTCCTGACACTGCGCAACTGCGAAACCGTGACGGCTGATGGCGTCACGGACGAGATTGGAGTCGATTTCGACCAGTTCCTGTTCGCGGTGCACGGGCAGTCGATCGGCGCCTTCGGCGCAGCGATCCACGGCAAGTACTCAGGCGAGGCTTTCTAACGGAAGGCGCGCTTGCCGCACGCTGTGGCCGAACGAGGGGGGCCGGGTGACAAACCCGGTCCCCCTTTTCGCGTGCAAGAGCGAGCTCGCGTGTGCTGCGGACGCGGAAGAGACCTTCCCATCTCTGGTGCTGGGGAGTGACCAGCTGACCGCGACGGCGCTAGAAATAGTCGGTGAAGATGGGCTGGCCGGTGTGTGCGGTGAGACCGCCGTCGACGACCAGCATGGCGCCCGTGATGTAGGCCGCCTCGTCCGAGGCCAGAAAGGCGGCGGCCGCGGCGACCTCCTCGGGTTGGCCGACCCGTCCCATCGGGATGCGGCGGGCGTACTCCTTGGCGATCTCCGGATGCTCGATCAGCGGTGCGGCAAGTGGCGTCGCGATCGGGCCCGGGCAGACGGCGTTTACGCGAATGCCCTCGCGGGCATGGTCGAGGGCCAGCGAGCGCGTGTAGTTCACGACCGCGCCTTTGGCCGCATTGTAGGGGCCGAGTCCGTAGTCACCGTGGGTGCCAGAGATCGAGGCGGTGTTGACGATGGCGCCGCCCCCGACCTCGCGCATTCTCGGAATGGCGGCCTTGCAGCCGAAGAAGACCGAGTCGACGTCGACCGCAAGCACACGCTTCCATTCCTGGACGTCCAGGTCGGGGGCGCGTCCGAGGGTGCCGATACCGGCGTTGTTGAGGAGGATGTCGAGGCGGCCGAAGGCGTTGACTGTTTCGGCGACAGTCGCCTCGACTTGATCGTAGTCGGCGACGTCGAGTACCGCGGACGCCGCGCCGGTGCCGATCTCCTGTGCGAGCGCGGCCGCGCCCTCGGCATTCAAGTCGGCGATCATGACCCGGGCACCTCCCGCCGCCAGCAATCGTGCCGTCGCAGCACCTATCCCCGACGCGCCTCCCGTAATCAGCGCGACTTTGCCTTCGAAGCGATTCTGCACCGTGGATGTCCTCCGGGAGCGTAGTAGCCGGCATCAGCCTGGCCGGCCCTGGGGAGAACTGACAGCTCATCGAGGACAGGGCAACAGACGCCGTCGTCCACCCGCGGGACGAGAGGCCGGGGCGATTTGACCCGGGGCTGAGGGTCTCGTATAAAACTGACGAGTCAGTCCTAATGGAACAGGCACCGAACAGCATGAACGAGACGCCCATTCTTCGCCGGCGGGGCACGCGGCACGCTCCAGCCGAAACGCGGCGGGCCCAGATTCTCACCGCGGCGCTCGGATGCTTCGCGCAGTCGGGGTACGAGCGGGCGACGATCGATCAGGTGGCGCGTGATGCGGGGCTGTCGAAGGGCAGTGTCTATCGCTTCTTCGACAGCAAGGATGCCCTGTTGTTCGCGCTCTTCGACGAGTTCGAGCGGCTGGTCCTCGTTGAACTCGACGGCGACGATGGGGACGAAATTCTGCCTAAGCTCGAGCGCACCGGCGCAATGGTCGCCGATCTCCTCGGTGGCCAGCGGGATCTCATGCAGACCTGGATCGAGTTCTTCGGGCATCGCGGCAGTCGCGAGCGCATGAGTGGGCTCTACACACGAATGCGCCAGCGTATTGCGCGTATGGTGCGCGCCGGAGTGCGCTCGGGGGAACTCGCCAGGGTGACACCCGCCGATGCCGCGGCCACGGTCGTAGGCGCCTTCGAGGGCCTGCTGTTGCAAGCCATGGTCGATCCGGATTTCGATGCGGGCCGACACTATCCCGGCATGTGGCGATTGCTCGAGCGCGGTCTCAAAAGGAGGGACGTCTGATGCAGGGCGCTACAACGTACGACACGCGGGCAGAGGAGGGCCGTGCGATCGATCCGACGGCGGGCGAGTCCGAAGCTCTCGCGGCCCAGACGTCGGACGAGTTACGGGCGTGGCGGCATCACCTTGTCGCGTTTGCGTGGCCCACGGTCGCGTTCGCGGTCGTCATTCTCGCCGCCTTTGCCACGGTTGTGGCTGTCGCCCTGGCGGGCGCAATTCCGCTCTGGCTCGGATTCCTGCTGAACGCGGTTGTCGCCTACGCGGCTTTCACGCCGGGACACGAGGCGGCGCACTGGAACATCGCCGGGCGACACAGTCGGCTCCGTTGGCTGAACGAGGCCTGCGGCTGGATCAGCATGGCGATCATGTTCGACAACTTTGCCGTGCTGCGCGCCGCTCACATGCAGCATCACGCTCACACGAACGATCCCGAGAAGGACCCCGACTACTTCGTACCCGACTCCGGTGCGATCCGAGTCCTGCTGCGCTCGTTCGTGCTCTTTAGCGGATATTTCCGCAGCTACCTTGCGGACACCAAGCGCAAGTCGAATGGCCGTCGTCGTCGGCTCGGCGCGCTGGCGTTCTCTGGAAGCTTGTTCGCGATTGCGATCGGATTGAGCGCCGCCGGCTATCTGCGTGAGGTCCTGGCGCTCTGGGTGCTTCCCGCTCCCGCGGCGTTCCTCATCCTCGCGTTGGTGTTCGACTACCTCCCGCACCGACCGCACCGCAGTGTCGATCGCTACACAAACACGAAGATCATTTTATTCCCAGGTCTGAACACACTCCTGCTGGGGCAGAACTACCACCTGATCCACCACCTCTACCCGGCGGTGCCGTTCTATCGCATGGGCGCGTGTTTCCGTGAGATCAGGCAAGGCCTCGCCGCGCGCGGCGCGCCCATTATCGATCTCAGAGGTTAGTCTTCGGGCGTGGCTGGGCGCATCGAGTCCGGGCCCCAGAAGGCGCGCATCGATGTGATGAGTCCCTTCTCGTCGAACGACATGACGTCGATGACGTCGAGGGCCTGCCGCGCGGGGCCTTCCGGTCCGATGAGGACCAGGAGCGGGGCAGCCGCCTCGGAACCAGCCACCCGGACGGGTCCGGTGAGCTTCATTGTCACGGTACCCGCGGACGCTTTGTAGAACTCGCTGATCGCGGCACGGCCTTTCAACGGCGCGGTACCTACCGGATCCTCGATTGTTGCGTCCTCGTGGTACATGGCCACGATCGCTTCGTGGTCACCGCTCGTGAGGAGTTGGGGGTAGCGTTCGAGTACACTGCGGACATGATTGGCGTCGGGCATAGTGGTCTCCAAGTCGATGTGATGAATGTGATGCCAGTGAGCCTCGTCAGCTCGCGGGCGTGGGTACGACAGATCTCTTTGGTTTCGGGACGTCGCCCGCGATCTCCTGGGCCTGCAATTCGATGGCTTGGCCGAGCGTGCCGAGGCCCGAGAACGCGATGTCGGTGGCGATGAACGCCTGCATCAGGTCGTCGGTCATCGATTGGCCATCGCCAGGGCGCAGCACGATCGGGCCGTCGATGCGCTCCCGTAGGTTTCCCTCGAGTGACTCGATGCGCGCGATGACTTCCTCCAGGGCGGCGAAACTCGGATAGCGAATGCCGAAGTGTGGAATGCCATGGGGACGCGTGCGTCGCTTCTCACGATATCCCTCGAGGCTCTCCGCCAATGTCGTATCAGCGCGGAGCGCCTCGCGGAGAGCGTGCTCGAGCGCCAGCTGCTCGGGGCGGATCTCGGACAGGTAGAGGACGTTGTTCACGATGTCGCGATCCTCGGGATTGATGAAGGCGAACGCGTAGGTCGGATGTGCGGTCGTGTCGACGACGCATCCCAGGGTACGGAGGAAGGTTGCGGCCAGCTCACGTTCGCCCGGATGATAGAGCATTTCGACGTGATTGAGCATAGTGCCGGGGTAGCGTGCGATGGGGGCATGCATGGGGTCTCCCGGTTACGTCTTCTTGCCCGCCGCGCTCGAGCCGAGGCGTTGCTCGATCGGCGCGATCAACTCTTCCGTGACCGCGCTCGCACCGAGATGAATGAGCATACGCCGCTGGCGCTCGAAGTCCGCGACGCGCACCGAGGGGTAGGGGCTGCTCGCGCTGGCTGGAACGAGCGGGGCCACCTGGCTGTCGTAGCGCGGGTGCTCGAAGTAGGCGAGGCTGAACCGATCGTCCCCACTGTCGGTATCGGTGCCTTCGTGCGGGGGCGCCTGGACCTTGTGGCTGGTCGCCAGCCATCGATCGTTCGTATGGCGCTGCATCAGATCACCGACGTTCACGATCAGCCCGTCGGGAACTGCGGAGACCTCGTTCCAGTGGTCGTGACGATCGAGGAACAGGAGGTCGGTGCGCGCGCTCCCCGAGATCCAGAGGATCGTGTACAGATCGACGTCGTTGTGGGCCATGATCCGGACGTCGCCCGGAACGGTTCGCGGCCCGCCCGGGTAGCGGATCGCCGTTGCGGTTCCGGTACTGCCAAAGAGAGGGTCGACCAAGGTCCCCTCGGGGAGGGAGAGCGCAAGCTCGAAGAGGATGGCGAGCTTGCGCGAGACGTCCTGCACGCAGCCGAAGTAGGTACGTGCGGCTTTGTCGAACGCGGCGTGCTCGGCGGGAAACATGTTGGGCGGGAAGTGCTCCCGGCCTTCGGGCGACCCGTAGTACGGATCGGAGGTGTCGCAGTCCCAGGCCCCAAAGCTGAAGCGCTCCATCCCCATGACGCTGACTTCGTTCGGCGGGACGTTGAAGTAGCCCCGCGCCACGGCGGGCTGCTGGGGTCGTGCCGCACGACGCTTGGTCGACGACGGCTCGTCGAAGAAGCCCCGCGCGGTGGTCTCGACGGCGTGCAGCGTGCTCTGCGGAATTCCGTGCCCAACGACGACGAAGGTTCCGACGTCGGAGAGAGCGGCGTCCACCGCGTGTCCCAGGGCGGTCGCGTCGCGTAGCGCGTCAGCCGAGAGGCCAGTGAGGTCGAGTATCGGGATATCCATTGGACGCTTCTCTGAGTGTGGGGCCGATTGTCATCGGTCCTGCGCAATCTGTCCAGGGCCAGGGGTTCGGGCCGGCTTGCCCCGTACGCGCGGACGGGCTCTAATTCGAAGCCTCGACAGGCTGACCTGGGGGTAACGAGGTGAACGGACCGGAGGGTGGGCATTGACGGAGGTGCGGCAGCATCGTTTCTGCTCGAGACGCGCACGCGACGATGTGGAGACGCGGAATCGCTCGGTTCGTGGGAGGCGGTACGGATAGGTGGACGTTCTCGGCGCACTCCAGAATCTCGCAGAGGTCGGTGTCGCTATTACCGGCTTCTCCGGAATCGTCGCGGTCGTGGGCTATTCGTCGGCCGGTTCTTGGACGACTGCCGACCGCGACGGCTTCCGCGCCCTCGTCGTATGGAGTCTTGGCGCAGCCTTCCTCGCGTATGTGCCCGTCGTGCTCTCGAGCCTTGGTCCCCACGTATCGATGCCATGGAGACTCTCAAACGGCGTCAGCGCCGTGTTTCACGGCTACATTCTCCTCGGATCGTTTCGGGGCTATCGGGCCCACCCTGAGATCCGCACTCGCTACCATTTCTCTCTTTTTTCGATCGGATCCGTCGTCCTGGCGGCCGAGATCGCGGCGGCCCTGGGGCCGCTCGCCTCTGTTGCTCCATCTGTCTACCTCATCGCCGTGCTCTGGTTCCTCTTCATTGCCGCCTCGTGTTTCCTGCACCTCGTGGACCGATCCTTTGGTTCGTCCACTACCTAGCGGACGGGAGCGCGAAGCGTGGGTGTCCAAGTCCTCGAAGGTCGACAGTTTCTTTGGCCCGTGGGTCGTATGGCTCGGGGCCTCTGGCGGCGTTCATGATGGGTGAGGCGTCTCACGACGGGCGCAGTAGCGATGGGGGCGAGCATACGTGCCCCATGCATCCCGAGGTGCGACAGCAGGGTCCCGGCATCTGCCCGTCGTGCGGCATGGCGCTCGAGCCCGTCGTCGTGACGGCAGCGGCTGGTCCGGATCCCGAGTTGCTCGACATGCGGCGGCGCTTGTGGGGCAGCCTCGCGCTGGCGGTGCCCCTGATGGTGCTGGCGATGACGGAGATGGCCTCCGATGGCTGGCTCCATGCATGGGCGTCCGCCCGGGTGCTCGGCTGGATACAACTTGTGCTTGCGACGCCAGTTGTCCTGTGGGGCGGTTGGCCGTTTTTCGAGCGCGGGGCTCGATCGTTCGTGTCGGGCCAACTCAACATGTTTACGTTGGTCGCGCTCGGTACGGGGACGGCCTACGGCTACAGTATCGTGGCTACGCTGGCCCCGGAGATCTTCCCGGCGTCCTTTCGGGGCTTGGATGGTCGCGTGGCGGTCTATTTCGAGGCGGCAGCCGTCATCGTGACCCTGGTGTTGCTCGGCCAGGTACTGGAACTCCGGGCGCGCGAGCGGACGGGCGTGGCGATCAAGCGTCTGCTCGGACTGGCGCCGACGACGGCCCGCCAGGTCGGCGACGACGGTACGGAGTGCGACGTTGCACTCGACGCCGTGCGGGTCGGTGATCGCTTGCGCGTGCGTCCTGGCGAGAAGGTTCCCGTCGACGGGGTGATCGTCGCGGGCACAAGTAGCGTCGATGAGTCCGTTGTGACTGGAGAGCCGATGCCGGTCGCGAAGGAGCCCGATGCCGACGTCATTGGCGGTACGCTGAATACCACCGGGAGTTTCGTCATGCGCGCCGAGCGCGTTGGTGCGGCACCGGTGCTGGCGCGCGTCGTGCAGATGGTGGCCGATGCACAGCGGACACGGGCGCCGGTGCAGCGACTCGCCGACGTCGTGGCAGCGTACTTCGTACCGTCGGTCATGCTCGCATCGCTGCTGGCGTTCGGGGCATGGGCATGGCTCGGGCCCGATCCGCGTTTTGCGCATGCGCTCGTCAGTGCCGTCGCGGTGTTGATCATCGCCTGCCCGTGCGCCCTGGGGTTGGCGACTCCGATGTCGATCATGGTCGCGACTGGGCGCGGCGCTTCCGCAGGGGTGCTCTTCAAGGAAGCGGCGGCCATCGAACTGATGCACCAGGTGGATACCCTCGTGGTCGACAAGACCGGTACCCTGACGGAAGGGCGGCCGACGTTACGCGCTGTCGTGACAGCGCCGGGATGGGATGAGGCGGCCGTGCTCGCGGCTGCGGCGGGCGTTGAACGCGGCAGCGAGCATCCTCTTGCCGATGCGATCGTGTCCGGGGCGCTCGCGCGTGGGGTGACGCCCGCCAGCCCGGAAGATTTCGGTGTGTCGCCCGGCAAGGGGGCTCGGGCCCGGGTGGCCGGGCGCGAGGTCGCCCTTGGCAATGCGGCCTTGTTACGACATCTCGGAGTAACGATCGCCACGCTGACGACGGAAGCCGCGGCGCTTCGAACGGCGGGGCAGACGGTGACCTACGTCGTCATCGATGGTGCGCTCGCCGGTCTCCTCGGGATCGGAGACGCGATCAAAGCTACGACGCGCGAGGCACTCGACGCGCTGCGTGCGGAGGGCGTCCAGATCATCATCCTGACCGGTGACGACGAGGGGACAGCGCGTGTCGTGGCAGGCGAGCTCGGAATCGACGATGTCATCGCCGGTGTTTTGCCACACGAGAAGGGTGAAGTCGTGGCACGATTACAGCGCGAAGGCCGCACGGTGGCAATGGCGGGCGATGGCATCAACGACGCGCCAGCGCTGGCCACCGCCGATGTCGGTATCGCCATGGGGACGGGAACTGATGTCGCCATGGAGAGCGCCGGGGTGACGCTCGTCCGCGGTGACCTCCGCGGCATCGTGCGCGCCCGGCGACTCAGTCGGGCGACGATGCGGAACATCAAGCAAAATCTCTTTTTTGCGTTTGCGTACAACGCGCTTGGCGTGCCGGTGGCCGCGGGCGTCCTGTATCCGTTCACCGGGCTCCTGTTGAACCCGATGTTTGCGGCCGCCGCCATGAGTCTGAGTTCCGTCTCGGTGATCGGGAACGCACTCCGACTCCGGCGCGCCGTGCTCTGAGTCCGCGTGCCGCGTCTCAGAACAGTGTCGCCATCGACGCGTAGAGTCCCGGACTGGCTTCGGAGTTTCGACGGTCCGCGATCACGTATTCGGTCTTGAGGACTACCGCCGGAAACGGACGAAACGCGAGCCCCAGGGTGATCAGGTTCACGTGTGGATCGGGGGCCGGTAGTGCATAGTGCTCGTACCGCTGTACGAGCGAGAGCCGATCGGTCAGGCTGTAGACCCCCTGCACGTACGCGCCCCACTGGCTGTTGCCCGCGCCTTCGCTGACGACGAGTTCCCCCATGATCTCGAAGCGGTCGTGACGCCAAAGCAGATCCAATCCGCCGAGATGGTTCCACCCATCGTCGCGACGGCTGGCGAGATAGCTCGCCCCAACAGACCAGCCCGCGTCGGCGTCGTACTCGAGCCGGCCGCCGAGGCTGTGCTCGGCGGCCTCGAACTCGGGGTTGCCCTCGATCGGGTCGGCGAACTGATCGTAGAGCGCGTATCGCAGAACGCCACCGGTGGGGAAGATCGCACCGTGAATCATGACGCCCGTCAGGTTCGGGTCGAATGGCAGTTCCGTGAGGATCGGCTGTTCGGTGGTCCAGACGAGCGGGGCGATGTGGATGACGTTCCACCGACCGACGGGGGTCAGGAACACACCGGCTCGG
>JAJCZP010000020.1 GCA_029262315.1 Deltaproteobacteria bacterium
GGTGGCCCCCCCCCCCCGCCCCAGGATGGTGCTAGTTCCGAATCTCTCGGGGCATCATGATCGTCACGGCGGCGCTGGTCTCGCACTCGCAGTCGTCCTGCGAGCCGGTTCCGCCCGATCCCGACCCGCTGCCCGAGCCAGATCCGCTGCCCGAGCCCTTGCCGCTGCCGGAGCCTGATCCACTGCCGGAGCCTTTACCGCTCCCAGAACCTGAGCCGCTGTCGGAGCCTTTACCGCTCCCAGAACCCGAGCCGCTGTCGGAGCCCTTGCCACTCCCGGAACCCGAGCCGCTGTCGGAGCCCGTGCCACTCCCGGAACCCGAGCCGCTGCCGGAGCCCTTGCCACTCCCACAGCTATCGGCATCTTCGCCATCGTAGCTGCTGCTCACCCCGCTCTCGCTGCCGCTGCCGCTCCCGTCGTTGCTGCTGCCGCTGCTGTGGCCACTCGCGCATTCGCTCTCGTCATCGCCGCTACTGTCGTCGTCGTCCGGATCGTCCCCCTCACCGTCTGGCAAGGAACAGTCACAGCTCGCGTCTTGGCTGACGTCATCGCCACCCCCGGACCCGGAACTCGATCCACTATCGGAGCCTTTGCCGCTGCCAGAGCCGCTATTCGACCCCGAATCTGAGCTATCGTCGTCGCTACTACCACCCTTCGAGCCGCTGTCGCCGCTACCCGTATACCCTCCGGACCCGCTATCCGAGCCCGAGCTATCATCGTCGCTGCTGCCGCCCTTCGAGCCGCTGTCGCTGCTGCCGGCCCGAACCTCGGACAGCAGCACCGGCGCAACGGCGTGCCGGAGCGAGCCGGCCAGACTTCGCGCGCTCTCGCCCACGCGTTCGGCGGTATGAACGACCACACCCCACTGCAGCGCGAGCACCATCGCCAGTAGACCGAGCGTCAATCTCGTCTTCATCCTTCACTCCTCATGCGGGACGCTTCTGCCGGCCGTCCCCTCCCCCGTCGCGCGCACCTCGCGCGCCACCTCGAACGTCGCTAGTGTTTGTCCTTCCACCAGCGACCGCCCTTGTCCTCGCCACCGGCCTCTTCACCGCCTCCGCCGCCCTCGGAAGCCTCATCCGGATCGAGCCGGGCCACCAGCCCTCGCACGACACGTTCGGCCCCACCCACGCGCGCGCGCGACTCGATATACACCAGCCGGTCCCGATCGTTGGTTGGATCGTTGGCGCCGACTTCCTCGTCATGGTTGTCGACGACCCGAACGAAGTACCCGCCACCAGGCTGGTTCCCGAACGCGCGGAAGCGATAGTTCTCACCGTCGAGCGCAACCACGCCACCGATCCCCGCCAGCACGCCACCGGTGCCGCCATTTGCCAGCAGGGTATCGAAGCCACCGGAACTCGCACGCACGAGGCTGAAGGCATGACTCGTGCCCGCCTCGGCAATGGTCATGGCCTCCTTGGCGGATCGGTGACTCGTCGCGATCTGCAGCTCGGTACGCGTACTCGCGGCCCCGACGACGCCAAGGAAGGACAGCGCGGTGATGACGAGCAACACCGACAGGAACGCGATCCCCGCGTCGCCGCGGCGTGCGGGATGGTCGGACTGGTACGGGGCGGCGGAAACTTTGCGCATCAGTTCCTCAGGGTCACGTCGGACTGGAGGGTCTGCTGCACGACGGCGCCCGTCCGCGGGTCGGGCCGTGCGCTTTGCGCCCCAAGCACGACGGCGTACTGCTCGGCGGCCGCGACGATCGTGATCTGCAAATCGTTGATACCGTCAACCACGGCTTGCGCACCCCCGCCCTGATTCAGATTCCGCATCAGCTGTGGATAGCCACTCGCGTCCGTCCCGATCGAGAAGGTCGTGACGTCGATCCGGCGAAGCGGCGTCGTCGCGGGATACGCACGAGACAACCCCTGATTGCCCGCGACCGTCGGATCGGTATCGATCGTCAGGATCGTCCCCGCGGCGCCGACGACGAGCGCATTCTCTGAGTCATCGATGAGCAGCAGACCGAGTGCGCCGGGCGCGATCACCGCAGGGTCGTCCACCGTTATCGCGGTCGCCCCGGCCGGGGCGCGTGCCGCCAACTGCGCGACCTCCTGCGCCGTGGAGGATGCCGAGGAGAGCGTATCCGGCGGCCCGACGGTAATCGTCGGATTGGCCACGAATCCCGGCACCCAGGTGATCCAATTGACGACACTCGTCTCGACCCCGTAGCCCGTATCGCGGAGCGTATCGGTGACGACATCCATCCCGATCCGCAGGTTGGTCTCCATCGCCAGGCGCGTATCGAGCCCGATATACGCACGATTGTGGGCCGCAAAGACCGCCGTCACGCCGACCATCGCCACGCCCAGAAACACGAGCGCCGTCAGTAGCTCGACGACCGTAAAACCCGCGGACGACCGCGCCACAGCGGCCGCCGATCGAGGATGTGTGCTGGCTGTGCTCATGGGGTGATGAGCGTCTGCAAGCTCACTTGGTGCGATGAGCGATCGATCCAATCGACGGTCACCGTGATGAGCTGCGTGTCGCCCGTCGGCCCCGCACCGACGGTCCATGCTCGTTCATAGCTGGCACCGCTTCCCGCCTCCGTGATTTCATCGGCGCCGCCACCCACCGCGGCGAAGTCCATGCTCCGAATCTCCTCGATCGTGTCCCGCGCGAGGATGGTTGCCGCCGTCGTGCGCCGCCCTTGGTCCATGCCGCGCGTACTCGACACCAAGAGCGGCACCAAGCCCGTGAGCACGATCGCGAACAGCGTGAGCGCCGCCAGCACCTCCATCATCATGAACCCGCGCTCGCGCCGCATCTCAGGACTGCTCGATCGCCACTGGAATCTCGACCCGCACTCGCCCCGCTGGGCTGACAGTGACGGTACGCGTCTCGCCGGTACCAGCCGCGAGCCCGACCGTCTGTCCGCCGGCCGTCGAGGCGTTGGCGAAGAACACCACCGCGCCACTGAAGCTCATCGTGATCGTCGGCCAGACGCCGCCGAGGTTG
Source organism: Deltaproteobacteria bacterium (assembly GCA_029262315.1). Lineage (GTDB taxonomy): Bacteria > Desulfobacterota > Binatia > UTPRO1 > UTPRO1 > JAJCZP01. The sequence goes on from JAJCZP010000020.1 coordinate 2,971, forward strand.
ACCGTGTCAACGTTCTCGCCGTCGTCGACGACACCGTCGCCGTCGTCATCATCGTGGATCGTGTAGCTGTGTGCGTCGACCAGTGCGATGGCGTAGCGGTTGTTCTCGGTCGCAGCCTGGATGCGCGCTTTCCGAAGATCGCCCACGACCCGGCGGGCCGCGCCATGCAGCGAGTACGTGTCGTACATCGTCGCGAAGTTTGGGGCCGCTGTCCCCACGACAACGGCCACGAGGGCGAGCGCCAGCAGCACCGTCGCGAAGGCGCTTCCACGCTGGTTGCACAGTCCCGCTCCGCCCGTGCACGCACGCTGGACGCGGCGAAACCAGCTCTGAACCTTCCGCCCCATGGGCATGACCCTCTCCACCAGTAGAACTTCGACCAACACGCCGTAAGACTACAGTTAGCAAGGCAGAGGCCGATCTCGCCTCCCCCTAACACCGCGGGATCTCGAAGATTCCTCTCCAGAACGAACGCACGATGTGTGCCGCTGGCGGCACGAAAGTGCCGCCAGCGTGTCGCACGTCAACTTCCTGACGCACCCGCCATGGCGTCCCTTAAAGCGAACCGCCAATTCAGCCGAAGAACCAGAGTGCAAACCCACGCCACAACCGGGACACGAGGGGACACATGAGCAGAAAACAGGACGAGGGGCGCCGCGCTGGTGATGCCAAGCTGCTGCACTTCCTGCAGCGCCAGGAGATCTTGAACGCGGATGCGGCGACGCGTATCGCGCATCTGGCCAAGGAGACGCAGACATCTCTCCACGAAGTCCTGGAGTCCGAGGGCGCGATCACGGAGAAGGATCTCGCGCTGCTCCTGGCGACGTCGCTCGGGTTGCGGGTCATCGATCTGAGTTCGTTCGCGCTCGACGCGCAGGTCGCGCGCGAGGTCAAAGAAGAACTGGCGCTCCGATACGAGATCCTCCCGATCCGAAGCGACGCCGAAACGATCGACGTGGCCACCGCGAACCCCCTCGATCTCGAGAGCCTGAAGGCCGTGGAGTTCGCGGCCGGCAAGCGCGTCCAACCGTTCGTCGCCGCCCGCGTCGACCTGCGCGACGCGCTCGCCCATGCCTACCGTCTGCAGGAATCCCTCGACAAGTTTTTGCGTCACGTACCGGGGGATCCGAACATTGCCATCAGCGAGATCCCCGAGGAAGACGGCGACCTCCGCTCCGTAGCGCAGGACGTCGAGCTCCCACCGGTCATCAAGCTCGCGAACCTCGTCCTGCTCGAGGGCATCAAGGGCCGGGCCAGCGACGTCCACATCGAGCCTGGCAGCGACACGGTCGCCGTACGCTATCGCGTCGACGGGGTGCTCGTGGAGTCGTTTCGCTTCCCGAAGTGGGTCCAGACCTCGCTCGTCGCGCGCCTGAAGGTCATGTCGAAGCTCGACATCACCGAGCGCCGTGTACCACAGGACGGACGCATCCAGCTTCGCCACGAGGACAAGCTCATCGACCTCCGCGTCTCGAGTTTGCCGGCGCAGGACGGCGAGAAGATCACGATCCGCATCCTCGACGCCCAGGGCGTCCAGGCACTCGATCGGATCGGCCTGAACGATGTCGATCTCGGTCGCATGCGCGAAGCGCTGCGGCGCCCGCAGGGCATGATCCTGGTCACGGGCCCCACCGGCAGCGGTAAGACGACGACGCTCTACGCGCTCCTCAAGGAACGCTTCAGTCCCGACATCAACATCGTCTCGATCGAGAACCCGATCGAGTACCGCCTCAAGGGCATCAATCAGGTCCAGGTCAACGAAAAGCAGGGGCTCACCTTCGCGGGCGCCCTACGCTCGATCCTGCGCCAGGACCCGGACGTGATTCTGATCGGTGAGATCCGCGACGCGGAGACGGCCCATATCGCATTTCAGGCCGCGCAGACCGGCCATCTGGTGCTCAGCACCGTCCACACCAACGACGCGGCCGGCGCCATCAGTCGACTCATCGACCTCGGCGTCGAGCCGTACGCCGTTGCCTCCGGCTTGCATCTGGTCGTGGCGCAACGGCTGCTGCGTCGCACGTGTCGCGCCTGCGGTGCCGACTACGAACCAGAGAAGGAGACCCTGAACCTCCTCGCGCTCGCAGCCGACCACGCGCCCCTGCGCCGCGGAGAGGGGTGCCCGTCGTGCCGGCAGACCGGCTTCACGGGACGGACCGGCAGCTACGAGCTCCTCCCGATCTCACCGGCGATCTCCAAGATGATCGAGGAAGGCGCGAGCGAGGGCGCGATTCGCGGCCACTCGCGCACCGAGGGCACGCGCAGCCTCCTCGATGACGCCCTCGACAAAGTGCTCGCCGGGGTCACGCCCGCCGAAGAGGTGCTGCGCGTCGTCCAGATCAACGAGAACACGCCGCGCTGTCCCGGATGCCAGCGGGAGATCGAGAGCGAGTACGCCGTTTGTCCACACTGCAGCCTGGTCCTGCGCGTCACGTGTTCGGGATGCGCGCGGCCGCTGAACAAGGAGTGGACCGCCTGCCCCCACTGCGGCGGAGCACCGACCGGGGGCACGGCTCCCGAGACCGCCGAGACCGAGGTCGAGAACGAAGACGAGCGCTCGTACACGGCCCTGATCGTCGACGATACGCCCACCATCCTCACGGTCGTGCAGAACGCCCTCGAGAAATCCGATCTCGGACTCAAGGTCGTCCCCGCGGAGAACGGCGCCCAAGCGCTCGAACGAGCGGCGCAGATCCGCCCCGATGTCGTCGTCCTCGACATCAACATGCCGGACATGGACGGCTTCGAGGTCTGCCGTGCCCTCCGATCGGACGTCCGGACCGCCTTCGTCCCCGTGCTCATGCTGACGGCAGACGATAGCGAGGACTCGATGGCGCGCGGCTTCGGTGTCGGCGCCGACGACTACATGACGAAACCGGTACGGCGAGAGGCCCTGGTTGCGCGTGTCCGTCGTATGCTCGAGCGGACCTACGGCACCAGTGCGGTCGAACGCCCCGCTGCACCGCCTGCAAGCTCACCCGCGCCGGTCCAGGCAGCACCCCCGAACATCGACCTGCTCCTCGAAGAGGTGCGACGAACCATCAGCGAGGTTCGTGACGAGGTCGAGCGCGCTTTGGCCGAGGGCCGTGCGGAAGCAGCCGAAGCAAGGCGCCTCGCCGAGGAAGCGCTCTCCCTCGTACGCAAGCAGTAGCACGCAACGCACAAGCGGCGTTGCGCACACGTGCGCCCGCCGCCCCTCCTCGACGCCGGCCGAGGCCTCCCCTAGCGCCTAGGCCGCCCAGTTTTCAGCCCGGGGCGCCCGCGAACGCCTGGACGCCCTCCGGCAGCTGGTGGAAGGACTGCTTCTCGGCCGTGAAGATCGCCATCTGCGACGTCCCGAAGACGCTGGGATCGTCGAGCGTCCCCACCTTCAGCATCACCAGGCCCGGCACAGCCGGCGAGCGCGCCAATAGGTGTGTCCCACAATCAGCGCAGAACTCGCGCGTCACCGGGTTCTCGAGATCGGCGCGGCGAAACTCTTTCGGGGCGCCCTTGGTATAGGTGAAACCCGCTTCGGGAATTCCCATCACCGCATTCGGGAAGCCACCCGCAATGTGCTGACATTCCCGGCAGTGACACTGGCCTTTGAACGCGGGGTCGGCGCTCAGCTGGTAGCGCACCGCACCGCAATAGCATCCACCCTGGAGATCCATATGAGCTACTCCTCCTGACAGGGATGCGTATCGAACCTCCGCAGTTATCGCCAGCTCGCCTGCTCCCGCTGACCAGGCGCTCGACGGCCCGAGAAAGGTCTGGCCTTACCACCGCCGTCTGGGTTACAGTATGCGTAGTTCACCGCAACGTGCCGTTTTTCCTGGAGGATTCGTGAGTTCTTGTCGTGTGCGTCGCCTGTTGGCTGCGATCGCCATCGTAGGACTGCTGCCGTCTGCCGCAACGGCAGGGGTCAACACCTGGACGACCAATGGCCCGGGTTCGTTGGTGATTCGAGCGCTGACCTTCGACCCGACCACACCGTCGACGCTCTACGCTGGCGCGGAAAGTGGCGGTGTCCATCGCTCGACCGATGCTGGCGACAGCTGGGCGTCCATCAACGACGTCACGCTCGCGAGCGCGACCGTGCTCGCCCTGGCCGTTGACGCCAACGCGCCCGCCACGATCTACGCGGGGACCGACGCGAGCGGCGTCTTCGTCACGACCGACGGCGGCACGACCTGGGCGCCAACCAATACTGGCCTGACGACACTCGATGTCCAAGCACTCGCGATCGATCCGACCGATTCCTCGATTCTGTACGCCGGCACCAACGGCGGCGGCGTGTTCAAGAGCCTCGATGCCGGCGCCACCTGGACGGCGATCAACGTTGGCTTGGTCGCAACCGTCGTCCACGCCCTCACGGTCGACCCGACCGACGCCTCGGTCGTGTATGCCGGCGTCACCGACGGCGTCTCGAAGAGCATCGATGCCGGCGCCACCTGGACCGACACGGGAATCCCGGCAACCGTCCTTGCGATTGCGGTCGACCCCTCGACGCCCTCTACCGTCTACGCAGGAACCATCTCCCTTGGGGCGTACAAGAGCACGACAGCAGGCGCCGCCTGGTCGGCGATGAATACGGGACTTGCGGCGGTGACCGTCCGCTCGCTCGTCGTCGCGCCCGATCTCACGACGACGGTCTACGCGGGGACGCCGGACGGCGGCGTGTTCCTCAGCGTGGACGCCGGTGCCACCTGGGTCGGACTGGACGACGGCCTGACGTCGGGAAACGTGCAAGCGGTGATCCTCGATCCAGTAGACACCGACCTGCTGCACGCGGGCACGCTCGGCGGCGGCGTCTTCGACTACGAGTTCGACCGCTGCACTGACGGCGGTGGACCAATCGACTGCGGCTCCTGCCAGACGTGCGACCCAGCCTTCGGCTGCATCGGCGAACCGGCCGTCGGCTGTGGACTCCCGGCGATACCCGCGAAGTCGCGCCTGGTCATGAAGAACGACTCGGCGGTGACCCGCGACCGCATGGTCTGGCTGTGGACCAAGGGCTCGGCGACGTCGTTGGCCGCCTTCGGTGATCCGACGACGACCACCGAATACGAGATGTGCCTGTTCGATGAGTCTGGACCGGTGCCAATGCTGGCCATGCGCTCGGTGATACCTGCGGCCGGCGTTTGCAAACGTGGCAAACCCTGCTGGAAGGCGTTCAAGGACAAGGGATTTCGGTTTCGAGACGGCCAAGGGGTCCCCGACGGCATCACGAAGCTCCAATTGAAGGAAGGCGAGTCGACGAAAGCCAAGATGCTCCTCAAGGGCTCGGGTGCGGGCGAGGGCACGATCTTGCCGCTCCCAGACTTCCCGCTGGGCCTGCCCCTGCGGATCCAATTGCGGAACGACCTCAGCGAGTGCTGGGAAGCGGTGTTCACCGAAGCCGGCACCACCAAGAACGACGGTACCCGCTACCACGGCAAGTCGGAGTAGCGCCGCCCCTTCGGGGCCGCGCTGTCCGACGCCTCGCGACTACTTCCTATTTGCGACGGCCAAGGCCGAGGCGGGCTTTGACCTTCTGGAACGCGGTCCGGCCGATCAGCAGACGGAGCTCCCACGACCAGGCGTCCAACCCGCGTGTCTCGCCACGCGCCGCCAGCGTGCAGCATGGACGCAAGCCCGCGGTGAGCGGATCGAAGTCGATCTTTTCGCCGTCGCTCGTCAACGGAAAGAAGTAGCACGCAAACGGCTTCAAACGCGTACCACGAGGCAGATCGATATCGGGCTCCGTCGCCTGCAGCGAACAGAGCCCGTCGCGCCTCCGGAACCCGCACTTGCGTCGATGCACGCGCGTGCCGTAGCTGACACCATCGACGAACTCCTCGTCGAAGTGGCGTTTCTTCGAGAACCATTCCGAGACCCGACGCGGCTGGCTGTCGTCCATATGCTTCTTGACGGCTGCCGCGTGCTTCAAGATCAGGTCGCGTTCCTCGACCGACGCCCACGCTCCGTAGCGACAGCAGCTGCCATCGCAATCTACCGCCGGGCCACCGCCCTTGATACGGGCCCGCAGTAGCCGAGGCACGATCCGCCAGTCACCCGCCGCGACGCTCCGCAGCGCTCCCCGCTTCTTCTTCACCGCCATACGTCCCTCATCTCCTGGTCGCCGCTTGCCCTCAACCCTTACGGGCACGCCGGATGTACGATGTGCCCGCTCAATCGCGACAGCGCAAGCGGCTGCCATTGCCGTTCGTCTTGCAATCGAAGGACCCCTCCACCGCGGCGCATGATCCGGCGGCGCCAGCGGCAGCGGTCGCGCCGAACGCCACGACCGGTCGTACGTCCCTGCCCTCATCGAGTGGGGCCTCGATCGTGCCGCCTTTCACCTTCACCTTGAACGTGTACTGCGAGGGATCGGACTTCCTGGCCTTGACGCTCATGCCCACCAGCCCGTTCGCCGAGCCAGGGACACATCCCGGAGGCAGCGCGTTCGATTTGTTGACGTACGTAAACTTCGTCCCGGCGTTGTTTGTCTTCCAGCCATCTTTCGGATCGCAGCCCGCTCCCGGCGCGCCCGCCGGAATTGGCAAGTCCAGGTACGAACGATCGTAGACCGGCAGGAAGCCGTTCCGCCCGTCCTCCACGCGCACCTGCGCCCCATCGGCAAGGGGATTCGGCGCCGCCGCCACCGTGACCGTCCCTTTGAACACCATCCGCTCGTCGCCGAGCGGGTTCCCGAGGCGGCTGATCGTCAAGCGCGGCTTGGTGACGAACGGTCCGTCGGGACACACTGGGCTGTTCGGCCGGTAGAAGAAATCAAACTCGAGCACTCCGGCGGGCCCCGCACCGTGGCTCGTCACCTCGATGCGATACGACGTGCCGCCCACGACGGACGTCGTATACGCCGACGTCGGGAAGGGGATCCAAAAGTTGTCGTCGCACCGATACTCCGTAAGCGCACCGCATGCGCCCGTCGCGTAGCTGAGCACGGTATCGTAGTCGCTACGAAAGGTACTGGCGCTGAACAGACCCGAGATCGGCGGAGTGAACTCGTACCAGACACTGTGGGAGTTCTCTGCCGCGCCCCCTGCCGAACACGTCTGCGCGGGATCGCCGGCCTCGGTCGTGGCCGCCGACACGTCGATCACCTCCTCGAAGTCGAGGCCCGTGATCACCGTCGCCGCGGCGCAGTCATCGTTCGCCGGCATGGCCGCCACCCCGCCCGGCAACATCGACACAAGCCCGACAATCGCCAAGACGACGGTCCAATCACGCACCCGTCACGCTTGCCACGCACAACCGCGATCCTGCAAACCCAGCCGCGACGCCCATCGGAGCACGGCGCGCAGCGCCGCGCGCACGGGGGCGAAATCCGGAGCCGCGCAAACCCCGCTTTGCGCGGCGACGCCCATCGGAGCACGGCGCGCAGCGCCGCGCGCACGGGGGCGAAATCTACAACCGACCGAGGCCGTGCAACATCTCGAAGCAGTCGACCTGGCCGACCAGGCGGCCGTCCTCGACGACCGGAATATCTTCAAGGTCGAACTGCACGGCGATACGGAGCGCGCAGTCAACATCATCGTGCGGGGACACCGCGATCGGCTCGATCATGATGTCGCGCGCCCGGGTGGCCAGGATGTCGCTGGCGCGCCCGAAACTGCGGCTGATCACATGGTGGCGGCCGACACGCCGCAGGATCTCGCGCATTCGAATGACGCCCTGCAGCTGCGCGTTCTCGTCGACGACGAACACCGCTCGCGAGCCGCGATCGCAGGCCGCGTTGGCGATGACCTCCGTGATCGGGGTCTCGGGCGACGCGGTTGCGTGGTCCTTCGTATACTTGCCGTAGACGTCTCCGACCTTCATGACGCTGCCCCCTCTGGCATCGGTCCAACCGCGACGGCGCCGCGGGCCAAGAACTTGATGGACGGCGGCGCGAACAGAATCGTCGCCACACACGCGAACGCCGCCGCCGAGAAGGTGAGTGGGTCGAGGAATCCTCCGCTGGCACCGATCCCCGCAACGATCAGGCCTACTTCGCCGCGCGGCACCATTCCGGAGCCGACGATGGCGGCCTCACGCCACGACATGCCGGCCGAGCGAGCCGGCAGCGCGCAGCCAAATAGCTTGGTGACAACCGCGACGGCCGTGAGCAGCATCGCAAAGCCAAGCGAAGACACCATCTGCGCCGGAACGATGGACAGCCCGATCGAGACGAAGAACACAGGCGCGAACAACCGCACGACCGGCTCGATCTCATGCTCGAGATCCCGGGCCGCGGGCGTCGCCCCGAGGAACACGCCCGCGAAGAACGCTCCGATGATCGCCTCGAGTCCCGCGAAGCTCGCGACCCAGGCAACACCGAGTGTCGTCGCCACGGCCGCGACGAACCCGGCTTCCTGGCCCCCGAACGAGCGCGCGGCACGCAGCAGCCGCGGCAAGACGAACCAGAGCACGGGAACCCCGACGATCAGAAAGATTCCGATCGGAGCGAATTTCGCAACAAGGCCGCCCTCACCGCCCGCCGCGATGGCAACGACCGCTGTCAGTACCAGCAGGCCGACCACATCATCGATAATCGCCGAGGCGAGAATGACCTTCGCCGCCGGCGACTGGCCGAGGCCGAGGTCGATCAGGAGGCGTGTCGATACGGCAATGGAGGTGGCCGTCAGCACCGCCCCGATGAAGAGAGAGGGGATGACCGCCAGTCCCGTCATCTGCGCGAGTCCGAAGCCCGCGACGAAAGGGACGGCAACGCCACCGACCGCCACCGCCAACGCGGTACCCCCGACTGCACGTAATTGATCGACCTTGGTCTCGAGCCCGAGTGAGAAGATCAGGAGCAAAACGCCCATCTCCGCGAAGGCATGCACGGCGTGACCCATGTGCACCACGCCCAGCACGCCGGCGCCGAGCACGACTCCGACGAGAATCTCGCCAATCACGGCACTCAGCCCGATCCGGCGAAAGACTTCTCCGGCCACCCGTGCGGCGGCGATCATCAGGGCTAGATCGAGCACCCACCGAAGCTCGTTAGCGTGCATCCATTGCCTCCAACCCGGGCGTTGGTTGGCTCACCAGCGCGGCTGAGCACTCCGGGACAGACCCTATATCGGCCTGAAAAGGACCGGACTTTAGCTCTCGCCGTGAGCCTAAGGCGCTGTTTCTCTGGAACAATCGGGTGGCCCGTGAGGGCGAAGCGCGTCTCGAGCGTTCGCCTCAGGGGCTGGAGAGCTCCTCGATCGCCAGCCGCTCGCGCGCGAAGGCCCGGGCGGCGATCTCTTCCGGTAGCAGGGCCGCGGCATCCGCCAGCGCCGACTCAGCCCCCTCCGCGTCGCGCCGTGCAATCCGCGCGCGCGCGAGGTGCAGATGAGTATGGACGCGGTACCGATCGATATCCGCCGCGCGGGCGAGGGTCACCTCGGCTTCGTCGAATCGACCGAGCGCGGCGTACGCCCGGCCGAGATTGACGAGAATGTTCGGATAGGCCGGGGCCAGTGTGGCCGCGCGCTCGAAGCCGGGAAGCGCCTTCCGGACCCGCCCCTCGGCGAACAACATGGTCGCGTGGTTGTTCTGTGCAATCGCCGACGACGGGCGACGCGCCACCGCCTCACTGAGAAAGGTTCGTTTGGCGGCGCCGTCATGAATCCGGCTCCCGGGCTCATGCGCCACGAGCGGCACGATGGACGCCTCCGCCTGCCAGAGCGCGAAGTCGCTGTCCCAAATCTCGACCTGGCGTACTGTCTGCATGCCGAACAACCCGACGACACCGCACAGCCCCACGAGCGCCATCCGACGCCGCCCGGCCGTCCGGGCCCGGGCGTCAATCCAGGTCACGACCAGCGCGACGGGCCCGAGGAGCGGCAGGTACATGAACCGATCGTGCATCAGGCCGCGAAAGGGAATGACGTTCAGCATCGGGCCAAGGCAGATGAAGAACCACGCCAGCCAGAATCCCTCGCGTCGACGCCGAACGATCAGCCAGAGCATGACCAGGACGAGCAACGTCAACCCGATGATCGAGGCCAATACGGGGGGATCGAAGAGCTCACCATAAAGCGCAATGTCGTAGCGAGGAGCGAGCCCGGTGGGCCACACGACCGCGGCGAGGTAGCGGAAAACGATCACCGTACTACTGAGCCAGGTCACGACCGGGCTCCCCCCATGCCAGTCGGTCCCGTGCGTCGGATTCCCCACGAGGTTGCACGCGACAACCAACGCCCCTAGCACGAAGAGCGGCACCGTGGCGCGCCGAAGGTGCTCCGCAACCCGATGATGCCACGCGAGTTCGAAGGCCAGCATCACGGCGGGGAGCACGACCGTGTTCATCTTGCTGAGCAGCGCCAACACATACAGCAGGACGAGCAGGACATAGCGTGGGGCGCCTCCGCGGGAGCGAAAGCCGAGATACACGTAGAACGCCGCAAAGAAGAAGAAACTCGACAGGACGTTCTTGCGTTCGCTGATCCACGCCACCGACTCGACTTGCAACGGATGAAGCGCCCAGATGAGCGCCACCGCCAACGCGGCGCCGCCCGACGCCTGCAGTCGCCGCATGAGCAGGTACACGAGCAAGGCGCAGGCAACGTGGATCAGGACGTTGGTCAGGTGGTGGCCGAAGGGATCGAGCTCCCAGAAGTGGTAGTCGATCGCGACCGAGAGCACCTTCACGGGAATGTAGTTCGCGTCGTCGAACGTCGTGGCGATGCGAGCGAGATGCTCGCCGTCGAGCCCCCGTATGACCTCGTTCCGGACCACGCTCACCTTGTCGTCCGAGACGAAGGCCCCGCCGAAACTACCAGCGTAGGCGAGAGACGTGACGACAACGATCACGACGGGATGCCACCACCGCCCACCCCCTACTCGACGCGCACCCATACGGGCGCGACTATAGCGGTAGCTGCGGCCATGCGACCAGACGAGGCTCCCAGCCCCGACCTTGCCGCAGAGCCTCGGTCCGGGTAAGCGAGAACTATATGCTCCTCAGAAAGATTCTCGGAATCGGTCAGCCCCCGCCCGCGGCGACGCGCTCGGCACGCCTCGTGGAGGCGATCCGCGCTCGATTGGGCTCTTTGCCAGGCCCACGCGCAGAGTTCGTAGCAGCGTTCGCCGGGCTGCTCGTCCGCGTAGCGCATGCGGACCTCGAAGTCTCCGACGCCGAGCGTGCGACACTCCGCACGCTCATCCGCGATCATGTCGGACTAAACGACGCAGAGGCCGACGCCGTCGCCACGATCACGACCGAGCAGGCAATCGGCCTCGTGGGGATCGACTACGCCGCGCTGACCCAGGCGTTCAACGAGCACGGCACCGTCGCCGAGAAGGAAAACCTGATCGACTGCCTCTACGCGGTGGCCGCGTCGGGCGATTCAGTCTCGGTGGTCGAGGATGAGGAGGTGCGGAACGTGGCACGTGCGCTCGGACTCTCGCACGACCAGGTGATCACGATCCGCAGTCGCTACAAAGAACAGCTCGCGGTCATCCAGGCGCTCCGCCAGCAGCGCACGTCCTGACGACGGCTCCGGTTCAGGACGAGAGGACCGCCTGCACCGCCAGGGCGTCCGACAAGGGCGCCACGTCGTGCGTCCGGAGATAGTCGACGCCGAGCCGTGCGGCGTGCAGTTCCGCCGCTAGCGTCGCCGCTCCGCGATCGCCGATCGCGCGGCCCGACAACACCCCGAGGAACGAC
>JAJCZP010000021.1 GCA_029262315.1 Deltaproteobacteria bacterium
ATCCGACCCGCCCCAATCGAGCTGCGCACGGGGACTACGCGCCGCCGGAATTCAAGACGGCGACGGGAGTCAGGCACGCCGTGCAGGGGCGGCGGCTGAACGGTCCCGAGGGGATCGTCGTCCACTTCGACGCCTTTCGCATCAGGCGGGCGGGGAACGGGAGCGAAAACTCGGACCGGCGCTCGGTCGAAATGCTCAGATCCGCTCAGGACAACGGCTACCACTACGCCGAGATCAGTCGGACCGGTCGTATCCTGATTCCCGAGGGCTTCGACTGGAACGATTGGGGCTATCACGCGGGGCGTAGCGTTTGTCCGCGGACGTCGCGTACCGGTGTTTCCAGGTACTATGTCGGCTTCGAGATGAACAATCCCGGCGTCCTCTACCCGACACAGGATCCGGATGTCTTCTGCCCTTGGTTCAACGCCAAGCGTGACCGTCAGCAGAACGTGATTCTCGACGCCTCCCGTAAGTGCACGCGCATCTCCGAGCACGACGAATGGTATTCAGGGAGAGAGGCTCGTTTCGCGCAGGGGGAGAACATCGATCCACATTGGTACCTTCCCTACAGCTTCGATCAATTCGAGGCGCTGACGAACGTAGCCGTCTATCTCGCCAGACGTTTTCCGGCCTCGTTTCGCATGGACCAAGTCTTCGGTCACGACGAGGTCGCGCCTCACCGGAAGAGCGATCCCGGAGGTGCCCTCGCGAACCCCGACTTGGTGATGACGATGAGCCAGTTCCGGACGTATCTGCGCGAGCGTGTCTGATGCTTCGCTCATCCGTCCTTCTTGACGAGCGGCGGCACTGCTGCAAGGAGGGCGGTGAGCGTATGAGACTCTTCGGACGACAGCATGCCGCCAGGGCCTCGCTCCTGCTGCTCATTGCCGCCACGCCAACGCAGGGCTTCGGGCAGATGACCTACGACGGTTGCCGAGACGTGCGCGGGATCCCCGTCGTGTCCACGCCGGGGCCGATAAACGACGTCGCGGTGGCTCGACTCGGTCCACGCGGCGAGCCGGTGATCATCTACAATCCGAATGTACTCCGGTGGATGGCGCCGCAGACGCGCCTCTTCTGGTACGCGCATGAATGCGCGCACCATGCGCTCGGGCATGCGTTCGGGGCGGCTCACCCTTTAGAAGTTGAACAGCAAGCGGACTGCTGGGGAATCCGGACGCTCATGGAGCGAGGCACGCTCAGCCAGCGAGATCTGCCGATCATTCAGCGAGACATCTCCCGTTCGACGGGAGACTGGACACATCTTCCGGGTCCACGGCGCGCCTTGAATCTGAGCGCATGCTTGGAAAGTAGTCGCCGGTCACGAGGCCGGAAGGATAGCTGTGAGTTCGCACGCGATGGGGAATGCGACGAGCCCGACGTTTGCGATCCGGGGACCGATACTGCCGACTGCGCGGACGGACGGAAGACGTCGCGACGTCGTGGGCCGAACTCTTGCGAGTTCGCGCGCGATGGCGAATGCGACGAGCCGGACCCCTGCGCACCCGGAACCGATACCAGGGACTGCCGTGCCGCTCGCGGCGGTTCGGGACGCTCGACCCGGAGGGTGCCGATGCCACCACCAGCGACCGTGTGCATGACGAACTTCGGCCCATGCCCGATGGCCATGGCTGTGCCTATCGGATCGCCGTGTCTATGCCCGGGCCCGTACGGGGCCGTTCCGGGAATCGCCAACTAGGGCTGCCGCGCGATGTCCGACCAGATCGATCATGGTGCGCTCGACGACCTGCGTAGCGAGGTCGTCGAGCTGCGAGGCCGCATCGAGGCCATCCGGAGGAAGCCCTGGTATCGAGAAGGGGGCGTCATCATCGCCGCACTGGCGTTGTTCGTCTCGGTGTTCGCGTTGGTCCTAAAGGAGCGCCAAGTAGGGCAAGAGTCGGAGCAGCGCGTCAGGGAGGACCTCCGGAGCGTGCTCAGCGAAGTGCAGGCGCTCCGGTCCGAGTTTCACGTGAAGGTCGACGCCGTCGCCGATCCGAGCAAGAGAGAGCGGGTTGCGTCCGCAATCAACGGACGAGCGTTCGTTCTCTTGGAGAAGGCGACGGCGCTGGTCGACGAGGTCCCAGAGAGCGAGATCACGACCGCGGAATACTCCGCGCTGGGGAACCTGCTTCTTGATTTCGGGCGCTTCGACGATGCGCATCGGTATCTCAAGGAGGCGGCCGAACAAGCAGTTGGTCCGTTGGAACACGCGGGAACTCGGAAGGACGTGGCCCGGGTCCTGTACGCGAAAGGGAGCCCCGAAAAAGGGCGAGAGGAGTTCGCTGCGGCGATCAACTTCGTTGCAGACTCCACCGATCCACTGTCGCGTTTCCAAGTGCCGTTCATCCACGAAGTCTGGGGTGAGATGGAGCTGCTGACTGGCGGCAAGCAGCTGGCTGCGCAGCATTTCGTCAAGGCGAAGGAGGGCTATCACGCGTTAGAGCCCGTCTACGCGGAGCAAGCGAGGGCGGGGCTCGAACGAGTGACGACCAGACTTCGGAAGCTCGAGTCGGACGCAAAGCCGGTGCCGGCGCAGCCCGAAGCACCAGCTGCCTCCGGATATTGAGGGGCGAACACGGACGGCGCTGATCTTGCGTATGGCAAAGGGCGAGACGTCGGTGGCTGAGGCGGCCCGGAAACAAGGGTCGAAAGTCACGGAGGTCGAAAACTGGAAGGACCGGCACACGCGGACGCAGCGTCACGTGCCGCTGATGGACCGAGTAGAAGAGTATCCAGTAATTCTCTCCCCTTTCGCGATGCGCATCGGTAGTGCACTAAGGCGGACTCGGAACCATCGCGGCAAGGACATCTCCTCTGACGCACGATTCCGACCGGGACGGTCCGCAGTTTCGAGTTCGAAAATGCAGATTTCTACAACTTCCACCGCCGCCCGGATCGGCCGGTGTGGGGCCAATGCTCGGGAATCCCTGCGAAGGATAGGATTCGAGAGCCGCCCCCAATGGCACCCCCGGTCGGTTCGCGTCCCCCTGGGACCATTTGCAGTTGCTCAATCTTTCGATGTTTTCAGCTGACCGAGTACGCCTTTCACAAGGGTCCCGGTAAAGGTCCCGGTCTGGGCCGACCACGAAGATCCTCAGCCGGCAGGCGCCGCCAAGCCCGACGCATGGAACGCTACCGCGACCGAGCCGCCACGCGTGTCAGAACGGCGCAACTTCGAATCTGATCCATCGGTAAAATGTTGACAGCTTCCCAGACGCCATCGTAGGGGTTTCGACGCGCACCGGTAATCAGCGGGATGTGAGGTCACCTCGCCGAATAGGCCACGGGAGTTCGAGTGGACAGCCCTTGGGAGTTGAAGCTCGAAGTAGGCTCGCATCTCCGACGAGTCCACTTCTTTCTGGTAGCTGCAAGTGTGGTCTGCGTTGCCGTCACGTTCGGCTATCGTGATCTGCGTATCTCGGCCGCAGAGGAGGAATTGGAGCGCCTTGCAGCCTTCGCGGACTACGCCGGGGCATTGGAGGCCAACGCAGGGCGGATCAAGAGGCGTCTCATCGGGTTCCGACTAGTCGTGGATCCGTCGAAGGCCGTGCTCGTCGGGCGCGAGGGTGTCGAGAAGCGACCAGCGCCGATACTCCCCGACCTTGAGGAAGCCGAGTTGGAAGCCGACGGCGCCGATGGCATCCGCGATTGCGCCGAGTGGGGGAGTATCGCTCGCTCGGAGACTGCCGATTTCGACGAGGTTCTGGGGGGCGCGTCCAGAACCATTCGCTGTCGTTGGCTCGGTGAGAATACCCTCTTGTATCTCGAGGGTCCGGGTCCGCAGCCCGCCGCTACGGACCTACGCGTGGCAATTCCAAGCGGTGTCAGCCTAGCAAGGCCGGAGCAAGTCGAAAATGTCGGAGGTCAAGGCGTTCGCGATCTCGCGCTCGATGACTGCGCTGAATGGAGCGACATCAAGAGAACAGAGTTTCAGGACATTGCCGCTGCGATCAAGGCTTCGGGCGAGCAGGTAGACGGGACGATGCCGTGCCGATGGATCGGCGAGGACAGTTTGCTGTTCGCAATCAAGTCGCCGCGCGAAGAAGAAGACCCAAAGGACGTTTGGATCGCGACCCCACTCGCCACGGAGCTTCGCCCGTTCTCGGAGCTCAACACATTCGGGTTGCGGCGAATCGACGGCCGTGCGCTGGATCAATGCGCCGGGTCGCAAGACTCGAGCGACTACGATGATACGGCACTGGTCGCACTGCTGGATCAACGATTCGAGCAAGGCGAGTCCATCCTCTGCAAGTGGATAGCTCCCGCGAGACTGTTGGCCTATCCGGTGGAATGGGGCATCAAGGCCAACCAGAGCGTTCCTGAACGACTGCGCGAGGTCGTCGCCAAAGCCTACAGCGCTGCGTTCCCCAATCTCTGGGCGATAGAGGAGGAGATCTGGCAGGAGTCAGAGGACTTCGGCGAAGAGAGACCGTGGGATGACAAGCCACTCGTGTACATAGAGTCATACCTACAAACGAGGTTGCTGGCCCTCGATAAGCTCGACGTGTTCGGGTTCCCTCTCAATCGGACTCTTCTGTTCTATGGCGGGACCGGCTTCATCGTTCTCATCCAAACCTATTTTCTTCTGCACTTCCGTCAGCTCACGAAGATCGACTGTTCTCTCTTCCCATGGGTCGGGCTCTACGAAGATCGGCTGTCGAGAACCATCTTCTTCCTTTCGGTCGTGATGCTCCCGCCGGTCGCCCTCTGGATGTTCGCACTACAAGGACTCGCGCCGGCAGCGTGGGCCGTGTTTGCATCGGCCATTCTCAGCACTCTCATCGCGGCGGGGCAGGCGTGGGATCTGCGTGGACGGTGGACTGGTGGGTGACCGTCGGCTCTGATCAGGTCCGTAGCACGTCGAAGCTGCGTCCCACGACATCAGAACGGGCGCACCAAGTGCCACGATTTTGGGCAGCGCCGGGGAAGTGATTGGGCGCCGTGCTCACGAACCGTATCATGCACGAGATTGGTGCGAATGGGTGTCTGTACGCTGCACAGCAAAGACAACGACGGCTTTCCTTGACCGGCGCGGTTATGGGTGTCTCTTAGATCAGTGCCCTATTGTGTCCAGATTGGTCTGACGCCGAACACTTGACCATCAAGCGCTCACCCGTCCACGCGAGCGGGGTTACTCCACTTCCATCCCGAGGTGGGACACCGTGTCGCGTTCTGAATCCGTAGCGTTCCTGAGTGCGTAGCGGCGCGACCGGTGGATTGAGAAAGTTTGTCCGAATCCCTGGGTGATTGAGACATCGCAGCCCCAAGACGCCCGCGCAGGTACCCACAAAGTGTAGGGCGCGTCCGCTACAGTGACGCGGGGAGGCGGACGCAGCTACGCATGACACCCTCTGGCGGATCAGCCGGATGAGCGAGGCGGGAACGCCGTAGCGCCGTCCGAGCGTGGGACTTGGCAGCTCGCTGGCTCGGATCGTCGAGCGACTAGTCGCGCTGATCGGAGCTCTCGGATGCGCGGGCGAGAGTCGGCGCGGGGGCCACGGTATCCAGGCGAACCCACGCTTGAGCCGTGCATTCTGAGTCGTGCGACGGCTGACAACAGAGTTAGGAGAGCAAATCCGGGCCAGCGTCCGACTTCGGAACGCTACGTCAACCCAAACCGGGCGTTCACGCCGTCTATCACGGTCCGCTCGACGCTTCCGCGAGAAGGCGGAGCGCGTCGGTGCTCGTGAAGATGCCGACGAGAACGGCACCGTCGACGACCAGCGCACTCGCAACCCCGCGCTCGACCATCGCGTTGGCGACGTCCCGGAGCGGCGTGAGCGGGCCCACGGTGAGCGGTTGCGTGGTGCAGACTTCGCCAACCGTGCGTTTCGCGGCCGCCGCGCCGTCGCGCAGCCATGCCTCGTGCGCGTCGTCCCGAGACAGGATGCCGACGAGCGCGGGTCCGTCCAGGACCGGCACGTGATGTACACGCTCGGCGCGCATGCGGTCGAGGGCGGCGCCCAGTGTCTCCCGCCGGTCCACCTCGGCCGGCAGGTGGCTCATGAACTCACGAATGGGACGCGTCGTACGCATCCATCGTCCTTACCAGAGAATGCCGCTCGCGCTCTACCGGGAGCGGTGCGGCGGCGACGTCATCCCGGTCACCGCCCGCACCGGCACGGCCGCCGACAAGGCGCGCGTGTGGCCGACCATGGTGGCGCAGTGGCCGGACTACGACGCGTACCAAGCGAGCTGTCCGCGGGAGATCCCGGTAGTGCTGCTGCGTCCTCGCTGAACGAACTGCGAACGCTGGCCCCGCAGCTCACGGCCCGGTGGCCGGCTCGTACTGGCATTGGCAGAAGTCGCGGATATGGGCGACCAGCGCCTTGATCTTCGCGTCACCGAGATAGTCGAACGATTGCATCATGGGACTCTTGCCGACGCCCAGGCCGCCCTTCTTGATCATGTCGAAGATCTGCTGGTCGGAGATCGGACTCATGATCGCAGCGCTCGAGAACTTACGCGGCGTGGGTTTCAGCACGGCCGAGCCGGGCCCGTCGGCGTTGCCCGTAGCGCCGTGGCACACCGCGCACAGCTCGCCGTAGACCTGCGCTCCCTCACTTCCGGCGATCGCATCCGCGCGCAACGCGATCAGGCCCAGCCCGACCACGAGGACCGCGATGACGACCCCTCGAACATTGCTCACTCCCCTGCCCTCCTGACCAGCTCGTACAACGGTGCAGGCTTCGCGTCCCTGCGGCCGGCAACGGCAATCAGCTCGTCAAGCGTCCGCACCGTCCCGTCGTTCTCCATCGCCACCTCCTGGGCGCGCGCCTCCGCGGCGAACGCGGCGGCGCCATGGCCCATCGGGCTACTGAGGTCCTTGCTGACGGCGAAGAAGGCCGTATCGGCGGGGATCCAGTCTTCGGTGTCGTGATCGTGAACCCAGAACTTCGCCACGACGTTTGGATGGCGTCCATGGAACAACACCATGTCGCCGATGTCGTCGAATCGATGTGTTTCCCCTTGCCGTGTGATCGTCGCCGCGGCGAAACGTGGGGCCTCGATGCGCATGCGGCAATGATCGCAGCTGTCCTCCCCAGCGCGAATCTCGGGTGGAACCTCGAGATTCGGCGCGGGGTCACACCCGGCCCCCAGAAGGCCCGCCACGAGCAGAAGACAGACGACACGCCTCACGGCGCGACGACCTGACCGTGCGCGCACGAACCCGTCGTCACGGTTTGTCCGCTGACTCGGGCGCGGGCGCGAGCTCGACCTCCAGCTCGACGGCGTCCGCATCGCCGACCTCGACGCCGCTCCGCTTGGTGATCACGCCTTCGTGCCAGATGCGGACCTCATGCGTGCCCGCCGGCACGTTCGGGATCGAGAAGCGCCCGGTCCCGTCCGTCACCGCCGCGTACGGATGGTCGAACACCAGCACATACGCGTGCTCTCCTGGATGAGGATTGCACACTACCTGGATGAATCCGGTGTCCTCGCGATAGCGATGGTAGGCGGTGATCGGCTTCTTCACCTCCATACCGGCCTCTGGAAGCGCGACGTTGTAGAGCGTCGCGCCGTAGTGCAATGGGCGCTGCGACTTTTCCTTCTGGTATGCGAGGCCCATGTACAGGTGGGTGTTGTGCAGCGTATCGTCGTCGTTCCGGAACACGAACGAGTTGCCGACGAAACCGATACTGACGTGCGGCTCGAAGCGACCGGAAACATGGCTGATGGTCGTATCGCGATCGGGCACCGTGCCGGCCAGCCCCTCGATCCACACCACCGCGGGCTTGCCGGCAGCGACACCCGCAATGTTGCCCTGCAACTCCGCCGCTTGCCCGATGTCGGCTCCGCAGACGAGTAGCAATCCCGATGCGACCAGGCTGGCACAAAAGACGTTCCGCAATCTCATATCTGCTCTCCTGAGACTCATGTGAGCGTGTCGTTGGCGACGCGGCGTTGAAAGAGGGCGTAACTGAGGCAGAGCGGCACGACGACCCACGCGACCAATACTCCCGCCAGGAGCGCGGTCGACGGCACGAATTCCGTCAAGGTCGACAGACCAAGGGATGAGGCCGAGCTGCCAATCCATTTGAAGCAGAGAATTCGGAACACGTCGGTCGGGTTCAGCAACAGGAGCGCGCGAAAGAGGCCCGAAGGCAGCTCGCCCCCGGTCGCAATGAGCACGCCTACCAATACCAGATCGAAGACGAACACGGAGCCGATCCAGACGAACAGCGAGGCAACGACGGCCCGCGTACGGTCCCGCGAGAGCAGCGAGAGCAAGAACGAGAGCCCGAGAAAGACGACGCCGAGCACGAGCGCCAGCCCGCACAGCAGAACGTACGCGCCGACCTCGACCCCAGACCAGAGCGTGAGCACGACGCCAGCGACGCCGAACCCCGACACGATGGCAACCGCGAGCGCCAACGCAAAGCCGAGGAACGTGCCGGCAAAGTACTCCCCGGTCGAGATCGGATAGACGAGGATGAGATCGAGCACGCCACGCTGCTTCTCGTCGATGATCGCGCCGCATCCCATGATCAGCGCCAGCAGCGGCACGAGGTACACCGCGAGATTCATCAGGCTTGCGATCAGCGCCCCGCCACCGCGCACCCCCTGCACGCCCACCGTCGCCGTACCGAAGAACGCGATCACCAGCACCGACGTCGCCAGGAGCATGGATACGATCCAGACCCAGCGGTTGCGGAGGCCGTCCGTCAGCTCCTTGCGGGCGACAGTCGCGATCGCACTACTCGGCATCGAAGTACGCCCCTTCGAGGGTGGGCTCCTCGACGTGCAGATGCTGGATCGTCTCTCCACAGTCACGGAGCCCCAGCAGAAACGCGGTCTTCTTCACTTGCGACACCTCCGCCACCAACGCCTCGCCGCGCCGCGCGACGGCCGCTGCGCCCAGCGCCGCAAGCGCGGCATGGAACGTCCCGTTCATCGCGCCCGTCCCATAGATGTGGACCTTTACCGGGAGGTCGAGATCCTCGTAGAGTTCCGGCAGCGTACCAAGCGCTCGCACCGCACCGTCAACGAGAATGCAAATACGATCCACCTGACGACAGACCTCCGAGAGCCGGTGCGAGGAGATCACCACCGTCCGCGGCCCCCCCTCGCGCAGCAGCGCGAAGAAGTCGCGCACGCCTCGCGGATCGAGTCCCTCGATCGGCTCGTCCAGCACGAGCACCTCTGGGCTGCCGAGAAGGGCCTGCGCGAGGTTCAGTCGTTGCCGCATGCCCTTCGAGTACTCGCGCACCTTCCGCCGCGCCGCCGCACCGAGCCCGACGCGCTCGAGCAACGGCCCTACGGTTTTCGTATCCACGCCCCGTAGTCCGGCAAAGTACCGCAAGGTCTCCTCGCCGCTCAGATCGCCATGGAACTCGATCCGCTCGGGCATGAAGCCGAGCGTACGACGCAGCTCACGCCACGCCTCCCGATCCATGGGATCTCCGTCGAGGAGGAGCTGCCCACTCGAGGGCTGGGACAGTCCCACCAGCATGCGGATGAGCGTCGTCTTCCCCGAGCCGTTGTGGCCGAACAGACCCATCCATTCGTCCCTGCGGATCTCGAGGTCGAGGGGACGCACCGCCTCGATCGCGCCGAACCGCTTGGAGACCTGGTCGAGCCGGATACCCATCATCCGCCTGGAATGTGTGGCAGCTTCGCCAGCGATCCGTAGTACCGCTGGTGCGTCTCCGGATACTGCTCGAGGATGGATTCCCACTCGGGGTTCAGCGGCACCATCCGGGGTGCGGCATCGACGCCCTTCGGGACGGTGATCACCGGAAACTCGCGTTCAGCCAGCGCCAGCACCTGAAAGGCCGGACTGGCGAACAGCAGCTTTGCCATCGGATACTGCCACAGCAGCGAATCCACGAGCGTGTTCGAGTGATACGCCACGTCACCGCTGCCGTTGCCGTCGACGTCCCAGCCGACGTAGTCGCTCCAGAAGTTGCCATCCCACTCCTGATCGCGCGCGGCGACGAACTTCACTTGAATCTCGTTGGCCATGAATGAGTTGCCTTCGATCTCGTTCTCCTCCGACCCCCCCCAGTAGTGCAAGCCCAGGTTGTTCCGTGCGATGAAGTTGCCGCGTATCGTATTGTAGAGCGAATTGTACACGAAGATGCCTTTGGAGTTGCCGATGACGAGATTGTCGACCGCCTCGCTCCGGATCACCTGCGTCAGCAGGATGCCGTGCGTCGTGTTGTCGTACAGGACGTTGCCGCGGGCCTCGATCTTCTTGGAGAACATCAACGCCAGACCGACCATGTTTCCGGTGACGACGTTGTCGTTGTAGACGCTGCGGTCGCACCACATCGTGTGGACCGAGTAGCGTGAGTCCCGGATCGTGTTGCCGATCACCCGACAGTCAGTGCTGAGTTCCATGTAGACACCGTCGCGGCAGTCGGCCAGGGCGTTGTCCCTGATCTCCGCGCCGCGCGTATTCCACAGATGGACGCAATCGCCGCGCGCGTTCCGGTCCAGCGCACGGATGCCGCGGACCTCGTTGCCGACGATACTCACCCCGGGGCTGCCGTGCACCCAGATCCCGAACCGACACTGCTCGATCAGGTTGCCGACAATCCGCACCCCGGTGGCTTCTTGCTCGACGCGGACACCGGCCTCCGAGAGCTCGAAGTCATCGCCGCAACCACGAAGCGTGAGTCCCTCCACGTGCACGTCGGACGCAGCAACGACCAGGACATCCCCCGTGCCACCCGCGTCGATGATGGCGCCCGGATCGCCGCGAATCGTCAGACGTTTCGTGACCACGACGCGCTCCGCGTAGACCCCGGGGCGCACGCGGATCGTATCACCGGCTCGACTGGCTGCGATCGCCGCGCCGATGGTCGAGAGGATCGGCGCCTCCGTCGGGTCGGTCGTCGCGCCCGAGCCCAGGGCCACCGTCCAGGTTCTCGCCACGGACGGCGCCGGGGCGAGAAGCCCGGCGAGCAGGAGCGCCCCCACCACCAGTCGCGGTGCCCGGTCTTCGCGCTTCGCGATGATCAGCTCGGGGCAAATGGCCTCGTCTTGACCCGTGGCCTGGCAGTCCCAGCACTGCAAGCACTCCCGGTAGTCGATGCGTCCCGTCGCATGAGAGATCGCCTTGGGCTCGCAGCCCTTGTAGCAGATCTTGCAACTCGAGCACTGCTCGTAGCGCTGGAGTGGCAACAGCGGTTTTCGGCCCGGCAAAGCCAGCGCGCCACCAAGCGGGCAGAGAAACCGGCAGAAGAACCGGTACGAGACGGTCGACAGCAAGGTGATGGCGACAAAGTAGACGATGAACGCCGAGGGCCGTACCAGCCGGAGGATGAACGTCTTGAACGGCTCGACCTCGTTCAGCACCTCGGCTGCCGGCAGGTTGATGAACGAGACCGCCAGGATGCCGAGAAACGTGACATACTTGCCGCTGCGCCACACCGGCCCTGGATCCCAGGCGTCGATACGGTGCCGGATGCGCTCGGGACACAGCCGCTGCCAGATCGGAATCATCATCTCCAGCAGCGCGCCGTAGGGACAGAGCCACCCACAGAAGAAACCGCGCGCCCAGAAGATCATCGAGAGCGCGATCGCGATCCAGAACAGGAAGATCAGCGGCTCGGCCAGGAATATCTCGATCGGGAATGCAAAGTGCACGGCCGAAGTGAACAGCGTGAGAAGCTGCGTATTGCTCGGCTGCGCCTTCAGGATGATACCGACCCAGACGATGGCGATGACCGCGATCGTCCGATGCATCACCTTGCGGTAGGCAACCAAGCGTTTCCGGAAGCTGAACACGAGCGCCACGGCGGAGAGGAAGAGCCCGAACGCGACGATCGTCCCCGCGCGCTCCTGCCAGCGCGTCACCCAGAACGGCACATCCTCGACCACCAGCTCGCTGGGCAGGCGGTACTCCATCAGGAATGTGCGGTAGGCCCGCTCATCCCCCGCCCGATAGGGCAGCGTCAGGTGAAACGTGAACGGCTCGGCAGGATCGAAGGTGGGATCGGTCACGAAGAAGATGCCGCCCTCCCGGAGCGCCGGGGCGCCTTCGATCGGGAGCTGCGGGAAATTGATCGAGTCGACGTCCTTGAAGACGAACAGGCCAGCGCCCTGCTCCACGGAGAAGCGGTCGAAGATTCCGCCACGGGCGAACCCGGCACCTTTGAACGAAAGCTCGCCCTGCGCACCGATGAAGAGCGCGCTCCCCCCGTCCTTCTCGAGGCGCTCCTTGACGATGGCGTAGTACCGCTCGCCGAGCAGGTTCTTGCCGATCGTGGGAGCATCGAGCACCGCGAACCGGAGGTCGAGGATCGGCGCTGAGCCCTGGCTCTGCACCTGGTCGGGCTGCACCACGAGGCGCCCGATGGCCCCCTGGGCGTCGAGGGCATCCCACGTCGCCGGCTCGAATCGCTCCGCCACCCGCCGGGTCCGGACCTCGAATGCCTGGACGATACCCACGGCCCGACCGACCCGCCGCCCTGCCTCCAAAATCGTGGCGTTCTCGGCCACCGCGGTGACCGTCGCGCCGCTGATGGCGTCCACGGCGACATGGCCCGGACGCGGCTTGTCGCTGATGATGATGCGATCGCGAATATCCTTGCCGACGTACTGGGCGACGAACTCGTGAATCACCTTCTCGCTGAGCCCGATCAGCACAATGGGCTCGGCGTGATGGACGATCTTGATACCGGTGATCGTGCCCTTGGTGTCCAGGCCGACCAGCGTGTTGAGCGTGTGGCCGGAGTAGCCGGGGATGTCGACCAAGTCGTCCGTCAGCAGGACGTAGCCCAGAAGGCTACGGGTGTCCTTCTCGCCCGGACCGTACCCCGTCCAGTACGTGTCCGCGCGCTCGAACTGCACCGCCCCTGGCAGGACGTCTCCCGGCTCGTACTCGTACTTCTGCTCACCGAACGAAACATTGGCGAGCCCGACGCCCGGCGTTCCCGCGCACAGGCCGAGCAGGATCAGGAGAAGGGCGAGCCCCGTCCCTCTCCTCACGGAGCGCGATCCCTCTCGGCCGCCGTTGTCCAAATCAGGTCGTGCGGGGGACGGCGGCGTTCAGTGCCGCCGCCGTCCCGATTCCTCTCACGAGCGTCAAGCCTTGGCCTTCACGATGAGCCGCATCCGCATTTCGAGATGCAGAGCATGGCAGAAGTTGGTGCAGTAGATCCAGTGCATGCCGGGCTTGTCGGCGGTGAAAGTGACCGATTTGGTTTGGAAAGGGCCGACGGCGAAGTTGATGTTGTAGTTCGAGATGGCGAACCCGTGCGCCAGATCGGGAATCTCGTCGTTGTTCGTCACGATGAAGGTCACTTCATCGCCCTCGTTCACCTCCACGCGCTGCAGTCCGTAGACGGGCGCGCTGGCCGTCACCCTGACGGTGACCTTCTTCCCATCCCGCTCGATCCCGCTCTCCGTGACCGCCAGGGGATGCTCATCCATCCGCGGGCGATGCTTGACGATGGGCTCGATGATGTCGCGACGCACGATGATGCAATCATGCGGCTCGATGTAGGCAGGCTCGTCCTTGACCAGGACCATTTTCTCGTTGGAGATGTCGACGAGCTGGTCGTTCTCCGGCTTGATGGGCCCGACATTCAGGAACCGATCCTTCGAGATCTTATTGAGGGCGACGAGGAAGTTCCCGTCCGCCTCTTTCGTCTCGGCCATGGACGCCATCGTGTGACCGATCTGGTAGTGGACGTCGAGACGATCGACGACGGCGGTGTCGCCCGGCTTCGTGTTCCCGTAGATGTCGATCGCCTTCTGGATGTTCCACTTGACGACCTGGCTGTCGATGAAGAGCGAGGTGTAGGCGTTCCCTCTGCCGTCGTAGGTCGTGTGCAATGGGCCGAGGCCGATCTCCGGCTCCGCGACGATCGTATCCTTCGGCTCGATCTTGCCGTCGAACGCGTCCGCCAGCTTCTCGATCGAGATGACACTCGCGGTTGGCGAGACCTTGCCGGACGCGATCGCGTACTTGCCATCCGGACTGACGTTGACCCCATGCGGGTTCTTCGGCACCGGAATATAGAGCGTCAAGCCGGAGTCCAGCCCCCCGTCGAGCATCTTGATCCCGTCCACGACATTGAACTTCCCGCTCGCGAGCGCCTCCTTGATGCGGTCCCAATCGAACACGACCAGATAGTCGCGATCCTTGGCGAGCATCTCCGAGATCGTCGCGCCGCCCTCGGAGTTGTAGGACGTCGCGAAGGAATACCGACCGCTGTAGTCGGTGGCGGCCAGATCGAGGTTCGTCGGCACCATGACCTGGGCGATGATCTCCATCTTCTCCGCGTCGATGATCGTGTGCACGCCCGTATAGGTCGAAGCGTCCACGGGGTCGCCGCGCCCATCGTTCTTGAGTGGCGCCCGGAACTCGCTGTTGAGAATGACCCACTCGGTGTGGGGAGCACGCTGCGGGAAGATGCCGTGCGATCCCTGGGTGTGGGGAATCGGCAGAATCGTATCGACCTCGAGCAGATCGACGCGGATGCGGGCGACGCGGTTGTTGGCCTTGTCGTTCACCCACAAGTACTTCCCGTTGTACGTGCCGTCCGTGTACGAGCCGTGGACGTGGTGGGTGTCCCCCACATACGTGTCCCCGAGCATGGCCCGGCTCTCATTCGTAATGCCCCACCCGCTGCCCGAGTCGATGTTGAAGACGGGAATACGCTTGAAGACGCGCATGGAGGGGAGGCCGAGCACGCGCACCTCACCCGAATGCCCCCCGCTGAAGAATCCGTAGTAATCATCGAGCTCGCCGGGACGCACTTCGGTTCGCAACGTCGTCTTGGCCGCCTGCACCGGAGGCGGTGCCCATCCGTTCGCGAGCACCAGCGAACCGACGACGCCGGCAACGACACCGATCAGCAGTGCCACACCGACGGGACGCATGACCTTCTCTCTGTTGTTGCTCATCGCGAATCTCCTTCTCTCGATCAGTTGACCTGCACTCGCGGCTCCGCCCTCGCGTTCCGCCTCCGGGTGTCGCGAACGAAGCACTAGCGTTGCGCCACCTGGGCGCCGGCCATCAGCTCCAGGCAGTACGACACGATGTCCCAGCCCTGCTGCGGCTCGAGCACTCCCTCGTAGGAGGGCATCGGCGTCCCGTCGAGGCCGGTCGCGAACGTACGATAGATGTCGGTGGGGCTGGTCCCGCCCTTCAAGCCACCGGAGGTGAAGTCGAACGGAAGGATCTTGTCGCCCCAGTTGTCCTTCAGCTCTGGGGACGATGGCCCATCCCCTTGCCCGCTGGCACCGTGACACTCCACACAGCCCGCATCGTCGTAGAGCTGCTTGCCGCGCGCGATCGACTCGCTACTTCCGACGTAGTCGGGCACGGCACCGATCGCGATTGGCGCCATCACCTCCTGCTCGGTCCACCGCTTCGAGAACGTCTTGATGTAGGCGATGACGGCCTCCCGCTCCTCGACTGACAGGTCCTTGTGCGAGGGCATCGCCGAGCGCGGAATGCCGTTCGTGATCGTCCGCATGAGATCGGCATCGGTCGGGAGTGAGCCCGTCGGCGTCGTGCGAAACTTGTACATGCCCGCCGTGAAGTCGCGGGGATACGTGTAGACGACGATGCCGCTCTGCTGGGCTCGATGGATGACGCCCATCAGCCCCTTCCCGTCGCCGTTCACCCCATGACACACGACGCAATAGGTGTCGTAGACCTTTTTCCCCGCCGCGACCTGCGCGGCGTCGTCCGCCTGCGACGGTGCGGGCGCCAGGCCCACCAGGCACACGAGCGCCAAGGCCGCGAAGCACCCCCGCCCACGTGCCGTGGCGACTCCGAGCGTCGAAGCGCCCTGACTCTCACGTCGTTGTACAGCGCTCGAATCGAAACTGCGGGTCGGTTCTGTCATCGTGCGTACCCTCCCGTCGGCATGGTCAACCTGTCTGCGAATCGCCTCACGATTGCGTCTCTCACTTCCGCCCCAGGGGCTTGAGCCTGCGGCGTGCGGGCTTCCGAACGTTCGGTCTCCCGGCATCGCGCGCACCTGGCCCCCGGCCGAGGACGGATCTCCCGCCCTTCGTCAGCTGCGCGACGTCGTCGATGCTTTGCGCGCTCAGCATGTCGAGCATTTGCGTACGAATCCCCCGCCATTGCTCATGGAGAGGGCAGTGTTTTCCTCGCTCCGAGCACCCCGGAACGCCGATGATGCATCGCTGCATCAGATCGTAGCCTTCCACCGCCTCGATCACCTCGAAGAGCGTCAGCTCCGTGGCAGGTCGCGCCAGGGTAACACCGCCGCGAGGTCCCTTGTGCGACGTCAAGAAGCCCATGCGCCTGAGGTTCTGAACGATCTTCGCGAGGGATGGCCCGGGAACGTGGAGCGCCTCTGCGATCTCCTGCACGCGGACCGGTTGTGCGTCACGCCCCGCGCTCGCGATGTGGATGATGGCACGAACCGCGTACTCCGACGCTCGAGAGAAGAGCATCAAGCATCCCTCCGGAGTTGCGCGGCCACCAGGTCTGCTCCCTTCCCTCGCTTGCGGGCGATGATACCATAAAAGTGGAATACTGGACCCGAATATCCTCTATTGGGCTCTGGTTCAAGACGGAAGATGAGGCCGCCGGCCGGCGCGCGGCACCCCGCCAAGGCCTCCTACCGAACCGGGACGGGCGGCGCGGCAGGCACCGGCCAGCCGCTCGAGACGAGACGGTCCTGGTCCTCGTCGATCAGCAAAGCCTCGACACCGGCGGTACGCTCGACGAAAGCCAGCCCATCGACGGCACCCATCACGACGACCGCCGTGGCAAGGGCGTCGGCTTCGATCGCGCGGCGAGCCAGGACCGTCACGCTGATCAGCCCGCGTGTCGGCTGCAGCGTCCGCGGATCGAGAATATGATGGTAGCGAATCCCATCGACCTCGAAGAACCTCTCGTAGTCTCCGGATGTCGATACCGCACCGTCACCGACCTCCACGGCCATCAGCGGGACGTCGTCCCCCCTCGGATCCTGCACGCCGACGCGCCAGGGACGCCGACCCGGGCCACGGCCGAACGCTCGCACATCTCCGCTGATCTCGACGACACCGCCGCGTATCCCTTCGGCGCGGAGTACCTCGACGACGCGATCAGCCGTGTAGCCTTTGGCGATGCCCCCGAGGCCGAGGGCCATACCGGACCGGGCAAGCGTGATCGTCCCCTGCGCCCGCTGAACCGAAAGTCCGCTCAGCTCGATCAAGGGGTAGAGCGTCTGTAGCTCCTCGGAAGACGGCACACGCGGATTCTGGGGGATCCCCCACAGCTTGATGGCGGGCCCCATCAGGGGATTGAACGCGCCGCCGGTCTGCGCCGCGACCGCCGCCGCGGCATGCGCGAGGTCTGCGAGGTCCCGGGGGACACGCACCGGGCCCGTGCCGGCCTGAGCGTTCAAGCGACTCAGGTCGCTGTCGCGGCGATACGAGCTGAGCAACTGCTCCAGACGGGCCACCTCGGCAAAGCCGCGCTCGATCGCGCGCACCCCCGAACGCTCATCGCTGGCCGCCACAGTGAGCGTGACGACGGTGCCCATGTGATGGGCCGAGCGGGTGACGATCTCCTCGTCGCGGGCGGCGCAGGACGATGCGACACCGAAAAGCGCCAGGGCCATGACAACGCGAAGGAGCGATTGCGGTGGGCGGCCGATCCGCTCGCTGTCAGCCGCGCACACACCAGAAACGTGGAGCATCCCCCAGGAGAAGTCCAGGCTGACTGCGGGTGGCGTGTCGCTCAGCCCGAGGTCGTCGTATGTTCTTCAGGCGCTCGCTCGTTGCGAATGCATCACAGCCGGCTGGTCCAGCGCAGGGCACGCACGCTAGAGCCCGATCTCGCGTGCGATCATCTCGCGCTGCAGCTCGCTCGAGCCCTCACCGAACTCGAACACCTTGCAGTCGCGGTACCAGCGTTGGACCGGCGAGTCGGCCATGAAGCCGGTGGCGCCATGGTAGTGCAGCGCACGCTCGGTGATGCGCGTGCACGCCTCGGTGGCGAAGAGCTTGGCCATGGAGGCCTCGCGTCCGTGGGGAAGGTTGCGGTCGGCGGCCATCGCCGCGCGGTGGCAGAGCAGACGCGCGGCCTCGATCTGCATCGCCATATCGACGATCCCGAAGCGCACGGCCTGGAAGGAGCCGATCGGCTGGCCGAACTGGACGCGCGTGCGGGCGTGTTCGACGGTCGCGTCGAGTGCAGCGCGCGCGATCCCAGTCGCGAACGCCGCCGAGGCGATGCGGCCCAGAGTCAGCGTGCGGAGCGCATCGAGAAAGCCGCGGTGCTCGCGGCCGAGCAGGTACTCCCGCGGCACCCGGCAATCCTCGAACACCAGCTCGGCCATTTCGGAGGCCCGCACACCGAGCTTCGAGAGCGTGGCGCCGACGCGAAAACCCGGTGTGTCTCGGGGAACGAGAAACAGCGACAGGCCCTTTAGTCCCTGATCGGGTGCTGTGGATGCCACGACGACCAGGAAATCGGCGATGGGAGCGTTGGTGATGAAGAGCTTGGTACCGTTTAGGACGTACCCGTCGCCGCTCATGACGGCCCGGGTGGCGATCGAGGCCGCGTCCGAGCCCGCGCCGGCCTCGGCAAACCCCCAGGCGCCGATTTTGTCGCCACGCAGCGCCGGGACCAGCCACTCCTGTTTGAGCGCATCGGATCCGAACGCGAGGAGCGCCGAGCATGCCAGCGCCATGTGCACGTAGATACCAAGTGCGATGCCGCCAGACCCATAGGCGAGTTCCTCGCACAGCAGCGCATAGTCGAGGTTGCTACCGCCGGCGCCACCGTATTCCTCGGGAAATCGAAGGCCAAGGTAGCCGAGAGCGCCGAGCCTGGGAAAGAGCTCGACGGGAAAGTGCTCCGTGGCGTCGCTCGCCGCGGCGAGCGGCGTGATCTCGCGTGCAACAAAATCGCGGAGCGCCTGCTGCAACGCGCGTTGCCGATCGCTCAGGTAGAAATCCGGCGCGGCCATCTCAGCGTCCTCGGAAGACCGGAGCGCGCTTCTCGTCGAAGAACGCCTTGACGCCCTCGCGGTGGTCCTCGGTCTGGATGCACTGCACCTGGGCAAAAACCTCGTAGTCGAACTCGCTGTCGCGGTCGCGGTCGAGCGAGCGGCGAATGGCGCGCTTCGTGAACGCGAGCGCGATCGGCGGCCCGGCGCGGAGCCGTCCGGCGAGGTCGGCCACCGCTGCGTCGAGCTCCTCGGCGGGCACGACCCGGTGCACGAGTCCGAGGTCGAGTGCCTCGTCCGTACGGACGAGCCTTCCCGTCAGCATCATCTCGGTGGCAGCCCCGAGGCCGATCAGGCGCGGCAGGTAATAGCCGGCCGACATGTCGCACCCCGCGAGGCCGATGCGCACGAACGGCGCGCCAAGGCGAATGCCCGCCGCCGCGATCCGAAAGTCGCTGGCGAGGGCCAACCCGAATCCGCCGCCGACGGTATCGCCGTGCAACCGCGCGATCACCGGGATGTCGAGGTCGGCGATGCGCCGGACCGGATCGAGGTAGCGTTCCACGATCGGCTCCCACTCGCGCGGCGTACGCTCGATCATCTCGGCGCGGTCGGCACCGGCCGAAAACACCGGGCCCTCGGCGGCGAGCACCAATACCCGGTCGTCACCCCCCCGCACGGTATCGAGCGCCTCGATCAGAGCCTCCAGCAGTTCGAAGCTGAGCGCGTTCATCTGCTCCGGTCGGGCGAGGGTGATCGTCGCGACCCCGTCATGGCTCTCAAGTCGAATCGGTGTCACGGCTGTCCTCCGATCGGTCGAAATGCGTAGTCGACTTTCATCGCTGCCAGGATCGCGCCCTCGGGGCGGCATCCATGCTCATCCCTCGAGCCGGAACGCCCGGATCGTGTTGTCGCGTACGATCTTGCGATAGACGGTGTCGTCGAGGCCCAGGTCCCGAAGCTCCTGCAGAGTGCGGTCGAAGGTGAGCAACGGATAGTCCGTCGCCCATAGCACCTTGTCCTGACCGTAAGAGCTGGCGAACTTGACGAACGACTCGGGCCAGTGCTTCGGCGCACGCGCACTCGTTTCGACGTACACGTTGGGGTGCTTCCATGCGAGAACCATCATCTCCTCGTGCCACGGCTGACCGAGATGGCAGCCGATGATCACGAGTTCCGGGAACGCGAGCGCAATCTCGTCGAGGTAAATCGGTCGGCCCGCCTCGGAGGGCAGGAGCGGGCCCGTGTGTCCCACCTGCATGCACACCGGGAGCGCAAGCTCGACGCACTTCGCATACACGGGCCAGTACATCTTTTCGTTCGGCGGCGCGCCCACCATACCGTTGCCGTAGGCGTACGGCTCGAGGCGTAAACCGCGGAGACCGAGATCCGTTGCCATGTGCTCGATCTTGCGGAGTACGTCCATCGGCTTGCCGCGCGGATCCACCGTCCCGACCCCAGTAAAACGCGCCGGGTACTTGTCGACGACCGCTGCCACCTCCTCGTTGCTGATGATCTCGAAGTCGCCGTACCCGAACGCCGACAGCATCACCCTATCGACGCCGGCCTCATCCATGTGCGCAATCATCTGTTCCGGCGTCATGCCGCGTTCGAAGATGTCCATCGAGGCGTAGCGCCGGAAGATGTGCTTGAACTCGTCCGGCCAGCGATCGAAGGTCCCCGGTGGCACCAGCGTGCCCCACGCGTCGATTGCTCCGACTTGCTTGCTCATTGCGCGCTCTCCTTTCGGCCGGGTTTGCCCCGTGGGCATCCGCCCTCACTCGCTTTAGATCAGATTGACAAAACTACGTCAAATGTCTAATCGTCAGGCCATGCAGAACCCATCTCCGACCGAGGTCGCCGGGCACCCAGGGGAGGCGCTGGGGGAGGCGCTGGCCTCGAAATCGCTGGCGGAACGCCGGGCGGTGCTCTTCGCCACCATCCCGCGGTGGTACTCAGGCTACGCGCATTTGATCTTCATCAACGTGCTGGCCGGCCTCGGCGTCTACATGCTCGTCGGCAGGCTGGCGCAGCCGACGCCTTGGGAATGGCTCTTGGTCCCGGCGCTCTTCGTGTTTGCGAACTGGTTCGAGTGGATGGTTCACCGGGGGCCGATGCATCATCCCACCCGCGGCCTCCGCATCCTCTATCGGCGGCACACCCTGGAGCACCACGCCATCTTCACCGAGGATGACATGGCCATCCGCAACCACCGTGAGTTCTACCTCATCCTCTTTCCCTGGTGGGCATTGCCGTCGTTGCTGGTGCTGAACCTACCGATTCCGCTCGTCCTGAGTGTCATGGTGTCCCCGAATCTGGGCTACCTCTTCTACGCCAGCACGCTGGTCTACTACCTGGTGTACGAGTGGTTCCACACAGTGCACCACTTGCCGCCGGAGTCGTGGATCGGCCGACGGTCGCTTGTGCGGTGGGTGCGCACACACCATGCCCGGCACCACGACTTGGCGCGGATGACGGACGGAAACTTCAACGTGTCCTTTCCGCTCTGGGACTACATCCTAGGATCGTGTCTCGCGCCGCGGCCTGAAGTGGACGCGTAGAAATCGTTGACGAGGGAGGAACGATGAAATCGAACTTGGTCTTCTTCGTCACTGGCGCAGCCAACGGCGTCGGCGCCGCGACGTGCGAGCTGGTCGTAAAACGCGGCCATCGGGCGGTGGTGTGCGACCTCGATGGCGCTGCGGCCGCGGCACTGGCGACCTTCTTTGGAGAGCGCGCGCACGCGATCACGCTCGACGTACGTGATCCCGCAGCATGGGAACATGCCCTGGATGAGGCGTGGACACATTTCGGAGCCGTAGACGTGCTGGTGAACAACGCCGGCCTCATGCACTCGGGCTACGTGCGTGATCAGACACTCGAGCAGATCGAGCACATGGTCGCCGTCAACTTCCTCGGGTTGGTGAACGGAGTGCGAGCCATCGTACCCCGTCTCCTCGCGCAGGAGCGGGGGCACGTCATCAACATGGGCAGTCTCGTCGCGTTCTTTCCGATCAAGGGGCAGACGGTCTACTCGGCGACCAAGCATGCCGTGCGCGCCTTTCACCACGGGTGCGCACTCGAGTACGCAGACTCGCCGATCGCCTTCTCGCTCGTTTGCCCGGGAGCGATCGACACTGAGATGCTGCGTCGGCAGATTGCCGACGATTCGAACGCGGCAGCGTTCGCCGATCCAGCGCTCACGGCCAGGCAGGTGGCGGAGGGAGTGTACCGAGCTGCCGAGTCACGGCCGAGCGAGGTGCTGATACCGCGTTGGCGCGGCGAGGGGGTTCGTCTTGCAGGCGCCTACCCTGCGGCAGTGCGGCTCATCAACAGAGAGGCTGAGCGCCGTGGACGCGCGCGACTGCGTACTCTCAGGGGGCGTTCTTGAGCAACAACACGCCCATGCCGTCCGTGGGAACGCGATCTGCTCCTGAGCTCTCTCGTGAACACCGGGCGTGGCCTCCCCCGTTCGCACGGTCGGCAGGTTTCGAGAGCCACAACTTGACATATAGACGCTGAACGTCTACCTACGGACATCATGGCTGGTCGAGCCCTGAAGAGCGCACAAACGGACGGCGATCTGCGCCGCACGATCCTCGAAGCGGCACGACGACGGTTCGTCCGCTTCGGTCCGCGGAAAACCACGATGGACGAAATCGCCCGCGAGGCCGGGTGCTCGCGCGCGACAGTCTACGCGCACTTCCGCGACAAGGAAGATCTCTACGCCAGCCTGCTGCAGGCGGACGCGGTGGTCTTCATCGGTGAGGCAGAGGCCATCCTCGGATCGAAGGACGGGGCGCGCACGAAGATCCGGCGCATCGTCGAAATCACCCGCGCTACCTACGCCCGCAATCGCGTCCTCGGGCTCGCCGTTTCCCGCAACGACGAGATGACACTCGATGGTGTCGCCCATGCGTTCACGCGCGAGCAGGAGTGGCGCGTCATCGATCTCCTCAAGCGCGTGCTCGAGGAGGGCGTTGCGGAGGGAACGCTCCGGAAGATCGACCCCGAGCGCATCGCCTACCTCATGTTCCATCTCGGGAGCGTGCTGGTCGAGCGGGAGACGGCGGGAGTCGGCGACTATCCCTTCGACGAGATCGTGGACTTGATGGACGACCTGTTCGCACGCGGGATTCGAAAGCCGACCTCGCGGCGCAAGTAGGAGGTGCCCCGGTGGCGTTTCCAGATTGGACGGAGGAGCACGCGGCGTTCCGCGACGCTGTCCGGCGTTTCGTAGCCAAGGAAATTCGGCCGAACGCCGAGCGATGGCAGGCCGAGGGGTACTTTCCCGATGATCTCTTCCCCAAGGCCGGTGCGCTCGGCCTGCTCGGCATCCGGTTCGATCCGAAGTGGGGCGGCGGCGGACTCGACTTCTGGTACACCGTCATTCTCGTTGATGAGTTGGCCAAGGGGCGGGATATCGGCTGCGTGGTCGGGCTGCTCGTTCAGTGCGAGATGGCGACCTCGGTCATCCATGCGCACGGGACAGACGAACTACGGTCGGAGTGGCTGGTGCCAGCGATCCGGGGTGAGCGGATCGCGGCCCTCGGCGTCACTGAGCCGAGCGGTGGATCAGACGTTGCGGCCATCCGGACGTCTGCCAAGGTTGAGGGCGACGACTACGTCATCCGCGGCTCAAAGATCTTCATCTCGAACGGCGTCCGGGCCGATTTCGTAACGCTCGCCGTCCGTACCGGTGGCCCAGGAGCCGACGGCGTGAGCTTGATCGTGTGCCCCACCGACGCCAAGGGCTTCTCGGTTGGGAGGCGGCTCAAGAAGGTCGATCTGCACTCGAGCGACACCGCGGAACTGTTTTTCGACGACGTGCGTGTTCCCCGCCGCTATCTCGTCGGCGAGGAAGGGCGGGGCTTTCGTTACATCGCGCGCGCGTTCCAGGGCGAGCGTCTCGTGCTGGCGACGATGATCAATTCTGTCTGCCGCGACGTCCTGGATGAGACGTTGGCCTACCTGGTCGAGCGCAAGGCCTTCGGGCGCTCGATCGCGTCAATGCAAGTGTGGCGCCATCGCATGGCGGATCTCATGACCGAACTCGAGGCCTCGGAGCTGCTCACGTACAAGGCGGCGGACGATCTGTGCGCGCAGGCGCCGGGCGCGGAGGTGAGCGTGAGCATGGCGAAGCTCTATGCGGCGGAGTTGATCCGGCGCCTGGTCCTCGATTGCGCCCAGGCGCACGGCGGCTACGGGTTCATGGAAGAGTACTACGTCGCCAGGTGCGCACGCGGCGTGCAGAACTGGGGCGTCGGTGCGGGAACCACCGAGATCATGCGCGAGATCATCGCCGGGCGTCGGATGACCGCCGCGGGCACGTGAGTCGACGCGCGGTCATCGCGGGGATCGGCCACACCGCCTTCGGGCGCTTTCCCGAGCGCAGTGCGTGGGATCTCGAGATGGAGGCCGCCGTCGCGGCGGTGAGCGACGCCGGGATCGAGCCGACCGATGTGGACGGCCTGCTCACCGATCCCGGGGCCGTGCAGGGTGTCCTCGATGGAATCACGCCCCACTTCTTGCGTCTCGGAGCGCTGCTCGGGCTCGACCCCGCCTACACCGGCACGGAGATCCTCGGCGGTGCCGGCAGCGTGGCGATCGTCGAGCGGGCGGCGCTCGCCGTCGAAGCGGGGCTCTGCGATACGTGCCTCTGCGTGTATGGCGACAGTGCGCTTTCGAGCGCCGGGTCGTACGCCTACGGTCGTGGGGACGAGGCGGCGTTCGGTTTCTTCGGAGCCGTCGGCCTGCACGCTCTGGCGGCGCAGCGGCACATGCATCTCTATGGTACGCGCCCGGAGCACCTTGGTGAGGTGGCCACGGCCGCGCGCGCGGGCGCGCTGCGGACCGCCCACGCTCAGAATCGACATGCGATCAGCATGGACGACTACTTCGACTCCGAGCCGGTGGTCGAGCCGCTGCGGCGACTGGACTGCTGCCTGGTCTCGGACGGCGCCGCCGCCGTGGTAGTGACGACTGAGGAACGCGCGCGGGATCTACCACGGCCACCTGCCCGCATCCTGGGTCACGCGCAGGCGCACAGCCTCTCCACCTATGCATCGCCGGAGCATTTCGAGCGGCTGCCCGCCGCGCGTTGCGGACCGGCCGCGCTCGGCCGTGCCGGGGTGACCCCGGCCGACGTCGACGTCGCGTTGCTCTACGACTGCTTCACCATCGTCGTCCTGCTGCAACTCGAGGACTACGGATTCTGCAAGAAGGGCGAGGCCGGGCCCTTCGTCGAGGACGGCCGCATTGCGCGC
This sequence comes from Deltaproteobacteria bacterium, assembly GCA_029262315.1. GTDB lineage: Bacteria > Desulfobacterota > Binatia > UTPRO1 > UTPRO1 > JAJCZP01. The sequence goes on from JAJCZP010000021.1 coordinate 25,145, forward strand.
GGCGGAGCGCTGCCCGTGAATCCTTCCGGTGGGCTACTCGCCGAGGGCTACGGCGGTGGAATGTTGCACGTGATCGAGGCCGTGCGCCAACTACGCGGGGAAGCCGCCGAGCGGCAGGTCGCGGGGGCGGAGATCGCACTGGTCTCGGGGCACGGGCTCGGGATGAACACGCACGCCACGTTGGTGCTCGGATGAGTACGCGCACGACCGACGCGACGGCGCCGCCACTCCCGCAGCCAGACTCGCTGACGCGCCCGTTCTGGGAGGCGTGCCGGCGCCGTGCCCTCGAGGTCCAGGCGTGCGAGGCCTGCGATCACCTGTTTCTTCCGTTCGGCCCGCGTTGCCCGCGCTGCTGGTCGAGCCGGTTGGCGGTGCGGAGCGCGTCTGGGGAGGGACGCGTGTACACATTCGGCATCTATCGGCGCACGTATCACCCGGCCATCCCCGCGCCATATGTGGTGGCGTTGGTCGAGTTGTCCGAGGGGCCGCGACTCATCTCCAACATAGTTGGCTGCGCTCCCGAGAATGTTCAGATCGGCATGGCGGTGCGCGTTCGATTCACGGACGTGGGGGAGAGCACCTTGCCACGCTTCGAGCCGGCGTAGCCCAAACGAGCGATGGAGAAGCGATGAAGCAGAGATGGTGCAAGCACCGAGCGGGCATGATCGCGGTCGCCATGACGCTTGCGACACAACCGCCGGCAATTCGGCGAGCCCGAGAGGGGAGATCATCGAGATGATCGGTTTCGAGCGCGACGGGCCAGTAGCGAGGCTCACCATCGACCGGCCCCAGGTTAGAAACGCCCTCGACTTCGACGCCAGCGACGAACTCACGCGAGCGTGGATCGAGTTCCGCGACGACGACGCGCTGCGGGTAGCCGTGGTCACCGGTGCCGGCGACAAGGCGTTTTGCGCGGGGGCAGATCTAAAGGGTGTGGCCGAGTTCTACCGTAGCCTCACATCGACCGAGCGTCTGCGGCGTGCCGAGCACCGCCCCGGGCTCGGTGGCATCACCCGGAATCTCAGGATCGACAAGCCGATCGTCGCGGCGATCAACGGCCATTGCCTTGCCGGTGGACTCGAGATCGCGCTGGCGTGCGACCTCCGAATCGCCGCCGAGCACGCGACCTTCGGCCTGCCCGAGGTGACGCGCGGCATCCTCCCCGGTGCGGGTGGCACGCAACGACTCGCACGGCTCGTCGGACCCGAGCACGCGCTCGACCTGATCCTGACCGGACGAAGGATCGACGCGCACGCGGCCGAGCGGATCGGACTCGTGGGGCGGGTCGTTCCGCTGACCGAGCTCCGCGACGCCGCGCTCGAGGTGGCCCACGCCATCGCCGCGAACGCGCCGCTGGCGGTGCGCGCCGCCAAGGCGGCGGTGTGGCAGGGCATGGATCTGTCGCTCGAGGACGGCTTACGGCTCGAGCAGCTCCTCGCGGAGCCCGTACGGCAAAGTGAGGACGCGCGCGAGGGGCCGAGGGCATTTCTCGAGAAGCGCGCGCCCCGCTTCGAGGGGAGGTAGGGTCAGTGAGCGCGGCGGGTAAGGAGCGCAGGCGACACGTAGGTGAGTACGTCGCCTCGGGAGACTGGAGCGACTACTGGACGACGCGCATCAGTCGCGCGGAGCAAGGCAAGATCTTGGTCCGCGGCTATCCGGTGGAAGAGTTGATCGAGCATCTCTCGTACGTCGAGTCAGCATTCCTCCTGTTGCGCGGCGAGCTGCCGGACGAGCACGAGACGGCACTGTTCGATCTCGTGCTCCGGAGCAGCATGGACCAGCAGTTGATCAGCGCCGCCGCATGCGCGGCGCGCTTCACCGCCTCCGCGTTTCCCGACTCGCCGATTCCCGCGCTGGCTAGTGGCATCCTCGCCAGCGGATCGGTAACCGGATCTCCACAGGAGCCGGCGGAAATGCTCGACAATGCCGTGGGCTGGCAGCTCACCGAAGAGGAAGCGGCGCACCGCGCGGTCGACAGCTGGCTCGACCGCCGCGGATGGGTGCCGGGTCTCGGCCATCCGCTGCACAAACAGGCCGAGCCGCGTGCCGTCATACTCCGCCGCGTTGCGGGCGAGCTGGACGGCTGGCACGCACACGGAAGGATGCTCGATGCGATCGAGGCGGAGGTGGAGCGCCGCAAGGGAAAGCGCATTCCGATCAACCTCGCAGGTGCCCTCGCAGCGGTGCTTACGGATCTGGGCTTCGATCCACTCACCATCGGAGGCCTCGGTGGGCTCGGGTACGGGATGGCGCTTCTGGCGCACGTCGTCGAGGAAGTGCACGAGGGAGTGCCGCTCAGGATCATTCCCCCAGAGCTCGGCGCGCGCTACGCCGGACACGAGGAGCGCCACCTCCCGCCGGAGCGCCGTCGACGGGCACGACGATGATGCGAGGGCCAGCGGGGCTGTCCGCCACCCGTGTCGTGACCGATCGCGGCCCGCGTTCGCGGCGGCGGTTGTCGTGATTCATCCCTACGCCCACTACCCGGAACGCGCCGCGCGCCGCTGGCCCGGCCGTCTGGCGCTCGTCGACGGTGAGCGTACGCGGACGTATCACGCGCTTCACGAACGCACCGCACGCCTGGCCGGTGCACTCGCCGAACTCGGTCTCGAGCCGGGCGAACGCGTGGCGGTCGTGCAAGAGAACCGGCTCGAGTACGTCGAGATCGTGATCGCGATCGCGCGCGCCGGGGGCGTGCTCGTGCCGTTGCTGGGGGCCCTCACCGAGCGCGAACACGCGTTCATGGTGGCCAACGCCGAGGGCCGCTTCGTGATCGCGCTCGGACCAAAGACGGCGCCGCGGGCGCACGCCGCTGCGGCGGCGTGTCAAGCACGCGTGTTAGCCTTCGGGACAGCCGAGGGTACGGTCGATCTCGCCGCACTCGCCGAGCGACAGCCGGCCGACTTCGTCGCGGTCGACCGTGCCCCGTCATCGCTCGCCCAGATTCTCTATACCTCGGGAACGACCGGCCAACCCAAGGGGGTCACGCACAGCTACGCCACGGTGGCGGCCGCGATGGGTGCCTGGGCGACGACCTTCGGTGTCCGTGCGGACGATCGCTTGCTCGGGCAACTTGCGCTCAGCCACTTCGGTGGACGGGCCATGGACACCTCGTGGGTCGTGGGCGCGACCCTGGTGATCCTCGCCCGGCCGGACCCGCGAGCGATCCTCGCTGCGATCGAGCAGCACCGCATTACGATGGTGCTCCTGATCCCGACGCTGCTGCGCTCATTGCTCGACCATCCCGATGCTGGGGGCGCCGACCTGTCCAGCCTACGCATAGTCCTCTACGCCGCGGCACCAGCGGCGCCGTCCCTTGTGCGCCGCGCGCTCGAGCGGTTGGGTCCGGTGCTCTACACCGGGTTCGGGCAGACCGAGGCGTACGGACTAGCGACCTGGCTCTCGCCCGACGACCACGTCGCCGCGCTCGCGGCAGCCGGGACCCGCCTCACCTCGATCGGCTGTGAGTGCACGGCCTTTGCGCAGGTGCGTGTTCGCACCGCGGAGGGACACGACACGACGCCCGGGGAAGTGGGAGAGATCTGCCTGGCCGCGCCTTGGACGACCCCGGGCTTCTGGAAACGGCCGGACCTCGACCGCGAACGGTTGCGCGACGGCTGGCTCCATACCGGCGACCTCGGACGGATGGACGAGGACGGCTACTTCTACTTGGCCGACCGGATGGAGGACAAGATCATCAGCGGCGGCTTCAACGTGTACCCCGCCGAGGTCGAGGGAGCGCTCGTCGAGCATCCCGCAGTCGCGGAATGTGCGGTCTTCGCGGTGCCGGACCCCAAGTGGGGTGAGGCGATCCGTGCGGCGGTGGCGCTACGATCCGGATACGAGACGACCGCCGAGGAGTTGATCGCCTTCTGTAAGGGGCGCTTGGCACGCTTCAAGGTTCCAAAGGCGGTCGACATCGTCGCGGAACTCCCGAAGACCGCCGTCGGGAAGATCCTGCGCCGCGCGCTGCGTGAGCCACACTGGAAGCATCACGATCGGGAGGTGCACGGTGCAGAGTGAAGCGTCGATCGGAGGGGTGCGGCTATGAAAGCTGTGCGACTGCATCCGGGGCCGCGGGTCCTGGTCGAAGACGTCCCGGAGCCCGTTGCGGACTCCGGACAGGTACGTGTCGCCGTGCGGGCGGCGGGGCTCTGCGGGACCGACCTGCACGCCGCACATGGCCGACTCCCGGTGCCGAACCTGCCGGTCGTCATGGGTCACGAGGGGGCGGGCGTCGTCGAGGCGGTCGGCGACGGCGTCAAAGCGGTTGCGGCCGGAGACCGTGTCCTGCTTCTGCCGAGCGAGACGTGCGGTCGGTGCAGGGCGTGCGAAACCGGCCACCTCGGCCTATGCCCGGAGGCTCGCATCCTCGGCATGGCACGCGACGGGACGTTCGCGGAGCAGATCGTCGTTCCCGCCTCGTGTGTCGTCCGTCTACCGGATGACGTGCCCTTCGAACACGGGGCGATTCTCGCCGACGCCGTGGCCACGGCGTACCATGCCGTCGCGACACGGGGTGCCGTCTCGGGCGGGGAGCGGATCGCGGTCGTCGGCTGCGGGGGCGTCGGCTTTCACGCGATCCTGATCGCGCGTCTGCTCGGCGCCCGAACCATAGTTGCCGTCGACACCAGCGAGGGGGCGCTCCGCCGAGCGATCACCGCGGGTGCGGACGCGGTGGTCGACGCCGGACAGCAGGACGCGCGGCGCGCGATCCGCCGGAGCGCAGGCGGCGACGGACCGGAGATCGTCGTGGAGTACGCGGGACGCAAGGCGTCGGTCGAGCTCGCCGTGAGCTCGGTTGCCCGCGGCGGACGCGTGGTGCTCGGCGGCGTGAGTGGGGACGTACCCACGCTGCCGCCCCTCATCTCGTTCGTCGGCCGCGAGCTCGCGGTGCTCGGCTCCATGGGGTACACGCGCGCCGAGTTGGACCGAGTCGTCACGCTAACCGCGGCCGGCGATCTGGACCTCTCCCACTCGATCACGCAGCGCTACCCGCTCGCGCGTGCCACCGATGCCCTCGACGATCTACAGCACCGCCGCGGTGATCCCGTGCGCCTGGCGCTCATGCCGCCACTGTCGTGATGGCAGCGGTCATGGCCCGAGCGGCCGGCGCCCAACTGGGGCGTCTGCGCTCTCGACTGAGTTCCCCCCGAACGCGTTAGCGCCGCCGCGCGATACCACCGAGCACGGCTGCCGCCGCGCCAGCGGCCTCGTCACCGAACCAGTGCTCGAGCATCGGGTCGCTGCCTGCGGCCTCCAACTCCTCGAGACGAGCGATGCCCTCGGCACGCACCTGCCGCTTGATCCGAGAAAACGCATCGCTCGGAATCGTGGCCATGTCGCGCGCGACCTCGCACGCGCGAGCCAGGACCTCGCCCGGTGGCCGCAGCTCATCGAACACGCCCCGGGCGAGCGCGTCGCTGGCGCCGAAGGTCCGCGCCTGCAGTGTTACGAGGCGAACGTGGGCCGGTGCCAGCTCGGCTTGCAGCACGATCATGGGCGCTGCCGGGAACGGAATGCCAACGCGCGCCTCCGTCAGGCCGAAGAGCGCGTCTCCCTGTGGCCCCACACGATAATCGGGCGTCAAGGCGAGAATGAACCCGCCGGCGATCGCATGACCATTGATTGCCCCCACCAGAGGAGTCGGGCACGCGTACAGCCGGGTGATCATGCGGTTCAGCAAGGTGATGAGGGTCTGCTGCTGCTCGCGCGTGTAGCGCGGCACCGTCTTCAGATCGAGTCCGGCAGAAAAACACCGATCCGTCCCGGTCAGCACGATCGCCGCGGGCGACGTCGCCATGAGATCGTCGAGTACGGTACTCACGGCTCTCGTCATCGCCAGATCGATGGCGTTGGCTGGCGGCCGGTTCAACCGCACGATCGCGACTTCCTGGTCGCGCTCGATCGTCACTAGCGCGGCCGGATCTGCACGCTCGGCGTCTCGGTCGTTCTCCGGTGGTGTTCGAGTCACGCGCCCCTGCCCTCCCACGGATCGGCGTCGGCTTCTGGCACTATACTAGCGACGGCACCTGGGCGTTGCCAACGAACCGCCGGATGCGCCCTCGGGCTGGCACGACCCCCGGTCGCTGACCTTCGTCGCCGTCCCAGATGACACCGATCATGCCCAGGAACTGGCATGCTCCGGATCGTCCGGGGACATGTGCGTTTGATTTGTTCTGCCGCATCTTTCGTCGTACGTCGTTTCTACGCTCGAATCCAAGATGGCCCCGGAGGCTATTCATGAACCTCACGAGAGAGCAGCTCCTCGTCTCCTATCGAACGATGCGCATGATTCGCTCGTTCGAGGAGAAGCTGGACGAGCTCGTCACCGCGGGCAAGCTCGGCGGCTTCCTGCACCTGTACGCGGGCCAGGAAGCTGTGGCCGCCGGTGTCTGCCGGCAGCTGGACGAGCGTGACTACGTCTCGACGACGCACCGTGGTCACGGCCACTGCATCGCCAAAGGGGTGCGAGTCAAAGCGATGATGGCCGAACTGTTCGGACGACAGACGGGCGTGTGCAAAGGCAAGGGTGGCTCGATGCACATCGCCGACCTCGATGCCGGGATGCTCGGCGCCAACGGCATCGTCGGCGCCGGCATTCCACTCGCCACCGGGGCCGCCCTTACCTGCAAGACGAAGCGAACGGGTGGCGTCGCGATCGCGTTCTTCGGCGACGGGGCGAGCAATCAAGGCCAGTTCCACGAATCGCTGAACATGGCATCGAACTGGAAACTGCCTGCGGTCTACGTCGTCGAGAACAACGGCTGGGGTGAATTCACCCCAACCGCCTTCGTCGTGCCGGTTGCCGACATCGCCGTCCGCGCGACCAGCTACGGTATGCGAAGCGACATTGCCGACGGCAACGACTTCTTCGACGTCTACGAGAAGGCGGGCCAGGCTATCGAAGCGGCGCGAAGCGGCCAGGGTCCGACGCTCCTCGAGTGCAAGACCTATCGCTACTATGGCCACTACGTCGGCGACCCCCTCAACTACCGATCGCGGGCCGAGGCCGACGAGTGGAAGACCGAGCGTGACGCGCTTGTCCGCTTCGAAACCCGCACCGTCGGCGACGGGCACGTCGAGAGCAGCGAACTCAGACGGATCGATACCGAGGTCACCGACGAACTCGAGGCGGCCGTGAGCGAGGCCGAGCGAGATCCCCTCCCGGATCCCGCGGCGGTACTCGAAGACGTGTACGGTCAGGAGTAACGCCATGGCGCGAGAGATTCCGACAGCAGTGGCCATCAACGAAGCTATTCGCATCGCGATGGAAACCGATCCCGACGTCATTCTCATGGGTGAGGACGTGGCGGGTGGCGGCACGCGTGAGGCCGAGGGCACGACCGAGATCGGCGGCATCATGGGCGTCACCCGGGGGCTGAACACCCAGTTCGGCAACGATCGCGTCCTCGACACACCGATCAGCGAGATGGGCATCCTCGGCACCGCCGTCGGCGCGGCAATGACGGGACTCCGCCCCATCGTCGAGCTGATGTTCATCGACTTTCTCGGGGTGTGTCTCGATCCGCTGCTGAATCAAGCCGCCAAGATGCGCTACATGCTCGGGGGGAAGGCCCGGGTACCGCTTACGGTACGTACCGTGACGGGCGCCGGCATGCAGTCCGCTGCCCAGCACTCGCAGTCCCTGTATTGGATAACGGCCGGCATTCCCGGTTTGAAGACCGTAATCCCCTCCAACGCTTACGACGCGAAGGGCCTGCTACTCGCCGCCATTCGCGAC
>JAJCZP010000022.1 GCA_029262315.1 Deltaproteobacteria bacterium
GAGTCCGATCAGACGGAGCATGGCCTCGACGAGGTCGCGCTCCTGCTGCCGCCGCGCGCTTCTGCTTTGCTGGGATGTGTGCAGCGCGCCGATCATCATCCAGGGCCAGAACGAGGCCATGCGGTCGATATGTCCGACTTCGACCTCGTTCGACGCGGCGAGCGCGGTGACATCCTGTCGTACGTACGGTTCCAGCACGGCGCGGAGGGCGTTCGCCACGACCCCCGGTCGTTCGAGCATCCAACCCAGGGCCGGGTGGTTGCTCAGCATGCCGAAGGTGGTTGCCGTACTGTCCACGACCACCCAGGCTTTGTCCTCGGCTTCCGAGTGCAGGCGCATCAGTTCCTCCGCGAGGTCACGCATCGAGGATTCGATGGCGGCTTGGAGTACGTGCTCCGCCGACTCGAAGTGATGGTAAAAGGTGCCGTGCGCGACGTCGGCTCGTGCGGTGACCGCCTTCACCGTCAACCCAGCCAGGCCGTGCTGGTCGAGGACGTCGTGCGCGGCCGAGACGAGTTCCCGCCTGGTTTTCCGGCTCCGGCGGGACGGACGCTCACGCCCAGCGGGATGGGGTCCTCCGTCGAGGGTGCCCGCACGAGCGTGCTTCACGCGAGTTCCTTTAGGCGCGGCGATGCTCCCAATCCCTTTTCCGCAGGACTCGACATAACATCGAAGATCGACGTAGTATCGAAATCGTGAGGGGTGGTCAACACGCAATCGATGCTAGCCGCGAGCGGCGCGCGTCCCGATGAGTGCGCTGTCGTTCGCTGCCGCCAGCGCTGGCGCGGTGGCGCTCGGTTGGTTTCTCCGCGAGCGTAGCTTTCGGCGCACGCGTGTCGTCGCGCCGGGTGTGCGGAAGGACGTCGACCTGCCGCACGAGGGGGAGTTCGAGCTTTACCACAACGCGTTCTCGCTGTGTTCGAAGAAGGTACGAATGTGTTTCGCGGAGCTTGGCGTCGCGTACCGCGCCCACCATGTCGATCTCATCGAAACGGGACGGTACGGCACCCTGAGCCGCGCCTTCCTGGCGATCAATCCGGCAGCGGTAGTGCCAGTGCTCGTCCACCGCGGGCATCCCGTCTACGAGTCGCACGAGATCATTGTCTACGCGGCGGAGCACGCGCACAGCAGGGTAGAACTCGTTCCCGACGATCCCGTCGCGGCGGCGCGCATGGCGGACTGGGTGCACAAATCGTCGCTGCTCGGTGATCGGCCGGTGGATGACCTGCAGGTGAGTGCCGGCAACTGTGTGCCGGGTCTGACGCTTCCGCTGTTCGCCGCGATGATCGGAGACATTCCCACGGTGCGGATCGCGGAGGGATTGCTCTTTCACCGTCTCAGGACGCGCCCATTGGTGTTCTTGGTCCTGAAGGCGGCCGGCCTCACGCGACTTCCCGCTCTCCGACCGGCGATGGCCCTCGTGCGCGCGAGTCACCGTTGGATGGCCCGCCATCTCGACGACCTCGAGACCGAACTCGCCCAGTACGGTCCCTGGATCCTTGGTGCCCAGTTCACGCTCGCGGACGTGAGCTGGGCGGTCATCCTCGATCGGTTACGCGAGGCCGACTGGGAGGCCTCGTTGCTCGGAGAGCACCGTCCGCACGTCACGCGCTATTGGAATCGAATTCGCGAGCGCCCGAGCTACCGTGCGGCGATGACGAAGTACGAGCATCCCGCCGTCCGTCGTGGAACCGAACGCATCATCGCCAAGCGACGGTCCGACCCCGCGTTCGATGCGGCGGTATACGGTTCGCATTGAGTTCGACGATGACGAGGCGCAGGCCCGCCTCTTGGCTTTTCCTGTCGTCGACCCCACGCCGCGGGCCGGGCTCTACCGCGCGGCGCTCGCCAGCGTCACCCGTCCGGCCGCGGCCGGCGCCGTCGGCAGCGGGGCGTCGATCAGTCCCTGCTTGACCAAGTCGGCCACCGCCATGTCGAACGTCTGCATGCCTTCGCGCTGCCCGGTCTGCATCATGGAGGGGATTTGATGCAGCTTGCCTTCGCGGATCAGGTTTCGGATTGCTGTGTTGCCGACGAGGATTTCGCAGGCGGCGACGCGACCACCGTCCTTCTTCTTGAGGAGCTGTTGAGCGACCACCGCTTCGAGTGACTCGGCGAGCATGGCGCGGACCTGGTTCTGCTGGCCCGACGGGAATACGTCGACGATACGATCTACAGTTTTGGCCGCGCTCGACGTATGCAGGGTGCCGAAGACCAGGTGCCCGGTCTCGGCTGCCGTGAGCGCGAGCGAGATGGTTTCCAAATCGCGCATCTCGCCGACGAGGACGACGTCCGGATCTTCGCGGAGTGCGCTCCGGAGTGCGTTGCCAAACGAGGAGGTGTGCACCCCGACCTCGCGCTGGTTGACGAGGCAGCGTTTGGATGGGTGCACGAACTCGATCGGATCTTCGATGGTGAGGATGTGCGCATCCCAGGTGCGATTGATCTGGTCGACCATCGCCGCGAGGGTCGTCGATTTGCCCGAGCCTGTCGGGCCGGTGACCAGCACGAGTCCCTTCTCGCGCTCGCAGAGCGTCGAGAGCAGGGTCGGAAGTCCGAGAGATTCGAGCGAGGGAATCTCATCGGGAATCGTCCGAAGGACGGCGCCCGGGCCGCGTCCTTGTCGGAAAATGTTGATACGGAAGCGACCAACTCCCTCGATGCTGTGCGAGAAATCGAGCTCGTGCTCCGCCTCGAAGCGGGTGCGCTGTTCGGAGGTGCAGAGCTCCGAGATCAGTGCGTCGACCTGGGTCGCATCGAGTGGGGCGGGTTCCAGGATGCACAGATCGCCATCGAGGCGGATGCGGGCGGGCTCACCCGCGCTCAAGTGCAGATCCGACGCGCCCTTCGATACGGTTTGTTGGAGTAGCTCGGCAATCGCAGTCATGACGGGTTCATCCTTTGCGCGCCTTCGCGCGAGCAGGCTCGATCACGCGGTCTGGGGCGCAATCTGCGCGGAGGATGCTGCAAGAGCTACGCCACGCCTGCGCGACAGGGCGGCACGGATTCTCGGGCGTTTGGGGCGTGGGGTGGTCTGCGCCGGGCGCCAACTGGCGACAACGTGCCGCCGCGTCGTCGCCCATGGCCCAAGTGCCATGACAAGCCCGCTACGGTTTTCCGTAGCGACCGCGTATCGATCGCCGGGGCTGCGGCAAGCCGGTACGCACGGTCGTCCCCATCGTGTATGCTCGCAGGATGCGTTGCGGGCGGAAGCTCGGAGCGCGACGATCTCCGCAAACACATGACTTCCCTCGACCGGCTCGCCTCTTTGGAATGGATCGCGGACTTCTGGCATGGTGCGGGCGAATGCTGGCTGCTGAGCGCCATGACGGCGACGATTGGAACCTGGACCGGGCTCATGGATTCTAACGGTGGGGCCGCGTCGACGGCACCTGAGCCTGCTTCGTCAAACGGAGTAGAAGCGGCCGAGGAGGAGCCCCGCCAGGAGCCGATCGATCTCACCTCGCCCGACTACTATCTCAATCGCGAGCTTACCTGGCTCGCGTTCAATCGCCGTGTGCTCCACGAGGCCGAGGACGAGCGCACGCCCCTGCTCGAGCGCATCAAATTTCTGGCGATCGTCAGCTCGAATCTGGACGAATTTTTCATGAAGCGGATCGGCGGTTTGAAGCAGCAGGTGGGCGCGGGCATGCGTCAGCTCACCGTCGACGGCCGGACGCCGGAGCAGCAGATCGCCGAGTGCTATGTGATGGTGCGCGACCTCGAGGCCCGCAAGCGCATCCTGCTTGCCGACCTGGTCAAGGAACTCGAGGCGTCTGGGATCGCGCTCACGTCGTACGAGTCGCTGCCACGCCAGCGTCAGCAATTGCTTCGCGAGTTCTATCTGCACAACATCTTTCCGCTGGTGACGCCGCAGGCGATGGATCCGGCGCACCCGTTTCCGTTCGTATCCAATCTGTCACTGAATCTTCTCGTGACCTTGCAGCGTGACGACGACCGCGAACCTTCTCTGACACGGATCAAGGTGCCCGTGGGTGCGGGCATCTCGCGCTTCCTGCGTGTGGGCAAGGAGCCGACGTTTGTCGCGCTCGAAGACGTGATGGCGCACAATCTCGATCTGCTCCTGCCGGGGATGGACGTGATCGATTGTGCCGTCTTCCGTGTGACGCGCAACGCCATTAGCGAACTCGACGATGACGAGGACGAGGCCGGCGATCTGCTCGCGCTCATCGAAACCGAGCTTCGCGAGCGCCGTTTCGCTCCCATCGTGCGGCTCGAGGTCGGGACGGAGATGCGCGCATCGCATCGCGGCATGCTCGCGGCCGAGTTCGGCCTGAACGCGAAGCGCGATGTGTTCGCGGTGGACGCGATGCTGGATATGGCGGGATTGATGGAGATCGCGGCGCTCGATGTGCCGAGCTTGCGCTACCCGCCGCATCATCCGGTCGACCACGGCCAGCTCACGGGCGAGCGCAACATCTTCCACACGATTCGCGAGGACGGCCCGATGTTGCTGCAGCATCCCTACGAGTCGTTCAGTACGTCGGTCGAGCGCTTCGTGCGCGAAGCCAGCGAGGATCCGAAAGTACGGGCAATCAAGATGACGGTGTATCGGACCTCGTCCGAGTCCAACATCATGCGCTACCTGATCGATGCCGCACGGAACGGCAAGCAGGTGGCAGTCGTCGTGGAATTGAAGGCGCGCTTCGACGAGGACGCGAACATTCGATGGGCGAGCCGGCTCGAGGAGTCCGGGATCCACGTCACCTACGGCATCGTCGGGCTGAAGACGCACTGCAAGGTCATCCTCGTCGTCCGTCAGGACTACGATGGACTCCGGCGCTACGTGCACGTCGGGACCGGCAACTACCACGCGGTCACCGCGCGCCAATACACCGACTACGGTCTCCTGACCTGCGATCAGGAGATTGGACGGGACGCGACCGAACTCTTCAACTATCTCACCACAGGGTACGAACCGCGCCGCAGCTATCGACGGCTTCTCCCGGCACCGGCGCTGCTCAAGCAGGCGATCCTCGACAAGATCGAGCGCGAAGCGCGCCTTCATGCCGCGCATGGCTCGGGGCGGATTCGGATGAAGATGAACGCGCTCGAGGATGCGGACGTGGTGCGCGCGCTCTATCGGGCTGCCCAGGCTGGCGTGGCGATTGATCTCATCGTACGCGACACCTGTCGGTTGCGTCCCGGGTTACCGGGCGTGTCCGCGAACGTACGGGTCGTCAGTATCGTGGGCCCGTTTCTCGAGCATGGCCGCGTCCTGCATTTCCGGAACGGCGGCGAGGACGAGTACTACATCGGATCGGCCGACTCCATGAAGCGGAATCTCGAGAGCCGGGTCGAGGTGCTCGTGCCGATTGACGATATCGCCCTGCAGCGCGAGCTCGATCTCATGTTCACGACGCAGCTTGCCGATGGTTGGAACGCGTGGGAGATGCGCGCCGATGGGCGCTACGTGCATCGCCGCCCATCCATGGGTGAGGAGGAGACGGGCTCGCAGGCGCGGTTCATCCAACGTGCGGAAAGCCTGCTCGAGGATGCGACTCGTCTCAAGAAGCGGAAGACCAAGGGCGTCGTGCGTCGGGCCGTGCCGAGCGACTAGGGGAGCAGGCGAATGGACGTGGTGCGATTCCGCGAGCTCCCCATCGTCGGGATCGTTCGTGGCATCGAGGCGAACGAAGTCGCGCCCCTTGCCGAGGCGGTGGCCGCGGCGGGGTTGGGCGCCCTCGAAATCACAATGAACACCGAGGGTGCGCCAGGGCTCATCCGGAGCATGGTGGCCGCCGCGAGCGGGCGTCTGGCGATTGGCGCCGGCACGGTCCTGACGCTCGATGATCTGGAGGCGGCCCTCGATGCGGGGGCGAGCTTCATCGTGTCGCCGACGCTCGTGCCGCAGGTGGTCGAGCGCTGCGTGGCGCGCGGGGTCCCGGTGTTTCCCGGGGCGCTGACGCCGCAGGAGATCCATGCCGCATGGACGGCCGGTGCGACCATGGTGAAGGTCTTTCCCGCGGCGGCGTTTGGTCCGGCGTACTTCCGGGAGATCAAGGGGCCGTTCGCGGACATCGAGTTGCTGGCCTGCGGTGGGGTGACCCCGGAGAATCTCCCCGCGTATCTGGCGCATGGGGCATCGGCCGTGGCCTTCGGGGGCAGTATCTTTCGCCGGGATTGGCTCGCGGACGGCCAATTCGGCCGGGTCGAGGACGAGATTCGCAGGCTCGTGCGGGCCTGGCAGAGCGCCTCCACGACGATTCCCTAGCTCACCCGTTGGATTTCGGGCCGGTCTTTCTGGCATCATGCGCCTCTTCGAATCACCGAAGCGGTGGCCCAAGGGCCGCCGAGTGCCGTAGCGCCACCCGGGGGCCAATGAGCAAGGAAAACGGAGAAGGTAAGTTCGCGCAGAAGTGGGTTTCGTATCGCCCAGAGATCAAGGTTCTCGACGTCACGATTCGTGACGGGGGCCTGATGAACAACCATCACTTCAGTGACGAGGTCGTGCGCGGCGTCTACGACGCCTGCGTCCAGGGCGGCATCGACTACATGGAATTCGGCTACAAGGGATCGAAGAAGATCTTTTCGTCCCCGGAGCACGGTCCATGGAAGTTCTGTGACGAGGCGGACGTACGCCGGATCGTTGGGGACAACGACACCAGCCTCAAGTTGTCCGTGATGGCTGACGCGGAGCGCACGGACTACAAGGAAGACATTCTGCCCGCCGATCAGAGCGTGTTCGATATGATCCGGGTCGCGACCTACATTCATCAGATTCCGGTCGCGCTCGACATGGTGAAGGACGCGCACGACAAGGGCTACGAGACGACGGTGAACGTGATGGCCGCGTCGACGGTCGGCGAACGCGAACTCGACGGCGCGCTCGAGCTGTTGGCCTCCTCCGAAGTCGATTGCATCTATCTGGTCGATAGTTTCGGCTCGTTCTATAGCGAGCACGTCCACTTCCTGATGCAGAAGTACCTCAAGTTCGCCGGCGCCCGCGGCAAGACCGTGGGGATTCACGCGCACAACAATCAACAGTTGGCGTACGCGAACACGATCGAAGCCGCGATCAAAGGCGCCAACCTGCTCGACAGCAGCATGGCTGGTCTCGGCCGCGGCGCGGGCAACTGCCAGACCGAGCTCCTGCTCGGTTTCTTGCACAATCCGAGATATCGGCTTCGCCCGGTCCTGAACTGCATCCAGGAGCATATCGAGCCGATGCGCCAAGAGCTGCGCTGGGGCTTCGATCTCCCCTACATGATCACCGGTCTTCTCAATCAGCACCCGCGGGCTGCCATGGACTTCAAGTCTGAAGAGGGCGGGGGCGATCTGGTGAAGTTCTTCGACTCACTCGTCAGCTCGGAGTAGGCGAAGGTCCCTCCACGCGCCCCGTGGTGTGTGGTAGGGACCTGCATATGGATGTCGGGTATCGCAGGGTTATCGGGGTCGGGCTGGCGTCGTTCTTCCTGTTCGGGCTGGTGGCTGGGTGTCGGACGACCGCCCCGCATCTCCCGTCACAATCGGCGGAGGCGGCTCCACGACCGACCGAGCGTTTGCACGCGCTCCTCCTGAACGGCGGCAGCCGGCAGGCGATCAACTATCGTTCGCACCTCGAGAATCTGAAGGGCCTCGTTGCCGAGCTCGAGGGAGCCGGCGTTCCCCGAGATCGCATCAGCGTGTTCAGTAGCGACGGGACCGCGCCGGAGGCGGATCTCGCTGTTCGGGACGCGCCCAGCCACGACGATGCGTGGCTCCTCCCACAGCAGGTGCGGCGCTGGTTTCGTCCCGTGCAGTACGTCAACTCGACGCTCGAGGGCTATCGGTTGCGCCCCGCGCGCCAGGCCGCGTTGGAACAATGGTTCCTGAAGGAAGGCTCCGAACTCGGCGCCGGCGACACGCTGCTCCTCTACGTCACCGACCACGGCAATCTCAATCCAGAGGACCGCTGGGAGAATACGATCGCGCTGTGGGGCGAGGAGCTGAACGTATCGGCGTTTCGCGCGATGTTGGCGCTGCTCGATCCCGAGGTCCGCGTCGTGATGCTGATGTCGCAGTGCTATTCCGGGGCCTTCGCGCGGGCCATCCTGCCTGAGTCGAACGTGATGCTCCCGACCGGCAAGGTGTGCGGCTACTTTGCGGCGACCGCGTCACGTCCGGCGTACGGGTGCTACCCGGAGAATCGAGGCAAAGACGGCGTCGGGTACTCGTTTCGTTTTCTCGAGGCACTCGGGCCGCTCGGGTCGTTTCCCGAGACGAATCGGCGGGTGCTCGTGACCGATCGGACGCCGGACGTTCCGCATCTGAGCAGCGACTACTATCTTCGCGAGTTGCTCCGCGAGCGTGGCAAGGAGGCGGGACTCGAGCTGACGGAGTACGCCGACAGTTTCCTCGAGAGTGCGTGGCGCGATCGCGCGGCCTGGGAGCCCGAGATTCGATTGCTCGACCGGGTTGGCAATACTTTCGGCTCCTTCAGCCCGCGGTCATTGGCCGAGCTCGACACCCAAGCGACGGTGCTCCCCGAGTTCAGCGCTCAGCTGAACACGTATGCGGGTCGCTGGAAGAGTGCCCTGCTCGATCTGCAGCGTGAGAATCTGCGACGCTTTCTCGAAGTCGAGCCGGAATGGACCGAGCAACTCACCAGGGACAAGGTCGCTGCTCTCGACGACGATGGGCGCCGGGCGTTGTCGACGAAGCTGCTCGCGGCGCTCGGTGCATACAGTCGCGCGGACGAGGCACGCTACGCACGCATGCTCGAGCTGAAGCGGAAGGCGGACGATGCGAGCGGCGCGCGCTATCGGGCCGAGGTGCGATTGGGGGTGGTCCTGCGTATGCGCATGTTGCTCCGCCAGATCGCCGGCCGCACCTATCTCGCCGAGGAGGGTACACCCGAGGAACGACGTGGGTGGCAGGACCTTCGCGATTGTGAGGAGCTGATGCTCGATGCGACGCCGGCGGTGGCGTCGGCGTCGGATCTCGATCCCCCCGAGGCGTATCCCCCGCTGGCCGAGGAGCAGCGTGTCGTCGAGAGCGTGACGCCGGCATGGATGGGCATTCGTTACCGTCAGCTGACGGAGGCCGAGCACGCGGAACGTGGGACACATGTCGGGGCGGTGAAGGTCGTGACGATCTATGAGGAGCATCCAGCCTCCAAGCAGCTTCGGGTCGGCGATATCGTGATCGGTCCCCCCGATGCGCCGTTCGAAGAGCCACATCATCTGCGCGAGTGGACGATGCGGAGCGAGATCGGCACGCCGACGGCGCTCGGGATCATTCGCGACGGGCAGCGCCAAACCGTGGCGTTGGAATTGGCGCCGTTTCCGCTCCAGATGCCCGCGTTGCCGGGTCCGCCCAAGGTCGGGAGCGTCGCGCCCGAGCTGAGCGTCGACCTGTATCGGGGCGGCACGAAACTCGCCGTCGGGAAACCGCGCCTCCTCTACTTCTGGGCGACGTGGTGTCTCATCTGCAAGAACGCGCTCCCAGAGATCCTGGCGTACGGGGAGGCGAACGACATCGAAATCGTGGCGATCACCGACGAAGAGGTCGGAACGTTGTCGACGTTCTTTGAGACCTTCGACGAGCCCTTCCCGACCGTGATCGCGATCGATCTGGATCGTGCGTCGTTTGTCGACTACGGGGTGAGCGGCATTCCGACATTCGTCCTCGTCGACGGCGACGGCGTGGTTCAGCACTACCAAAGTGGGTATCGGCGTGACACCGGGCTCAGGATCGACGGCTGGACCTGGTCGGATCCCCGCAAGGAGGCGCAGGCCGACCCGGCCGCGGATCCGTCGTAAGTTGGGGCGTGTGTGCCGTCGATTGGCGTCGTAGTATCGACCTTCAACAACCCAGAGGGGCTGGAGAGTTGTCTCCTCGGGTTGCGGCGGCAGTCGGTGGCGGCGGCGCGCGTCGTCGTCGCGGACGATGGTTCGGGGCCGGCGACCCCGCACGTCGTCGAGCGCCATGCGGGCCACCTGCCGATCGAGCACGTGTGGCAACCCGACGAAGGATTTCGTCTGGCGGCGGCTCGCAATCGCGCGACGGCACGGTGTCGGGAGGACTACCTCGTGTTTCTCGACGGAGACACCATCCCGCATCGGCGCTTCGTCGCCGATCATGCGGCGGCCGCGGTGCGTGGCCGGGTGGTGTTGGGCCAGCGATGCGGTTTGCTCGGGTACCGCGGTGCGATCGTTCGGCGGCAGCCGGGCGCGGTGAAACTGCTGGCGCTTTTCGTCCTCGGCCGGATCATCAACGATAGCGTGGCCCTCGACGCGAGCCTCGGAAGTCGCGTTACGGGCTTGCGCAAAGGGATTCGATTGCCGCGCCGCGTGTATCGGCCGTGCTCGATTCGCGAGGCGCACGGCGGCAATCTTGGCGTCTGGCGCGAGGATTTCCTCGCGGTGAACGGTTTCGATGAGCAGTTTGTCGGCTGGGGCCTCGAGGATCACGACTTCGTGGACCGCCTTATGCGGCTTGGGCGGCTACCCTACCGGTTGCTCTTCCAGGCCGTGTGCTTTCACCTCGACTCGGCAACCGAGCGGGAGCCGCGGACGGCAGGACGAATACTCATGCCGGACCGGGCGGCGTACTGCGCTCAGGGCGTCGACCAATACCTCGGCTAGGTAGCCTGGGTGGGGTAGGGCACTCTAGCGGGTGATGCTCTGTTTGATCGTTCGTAGTGTGGCGCGAACTCTGTAGCTGTTGGCGAATCCCCGCAGTGCGCGGAGTTGGGTCCAGCTGGGGTCCCAGAAGTCGCGGGCCGTGACGGGGTTGCCGGGGCGGGTGGCTCCTTCGCGCGGAACGACCACCGAGACACCGGCCGGGAGTGCGAGCCACGCTCCCCACCAGCTGAAGGTCGAGGCCGAGCACACATGGGCGCGACACCGACTCATCAAGAAGAGATCCTCGTACGGGGCATTGCCTTCGACGAAGGTCAGCGTCGCGTTGAGATGGCGGAGCGCGTGGCGGGCCCGCTCGACGTCGTCGGAGAAGACGAGCACCGTGCGCGTGCGTACGCAGGCAAGGGCCTCGCGGTAGTATTGCCGGGCCGGTCGATAGTACCGGACGTGGTGGTCGAGGTCCCCGAAGCGGATGTGGAGGTGCGCGCAGTCATCGAACTGAATGTGGCCGTAGCGCGCCATGACCGCGGCAACGCGCTCCGGACGGAACGTGAACCAGCGGCGTACCTCGCCTGGATTGGTCCAGAAGCGAGGCGACTGAAAGTATCCGCGAAGCTCGGTGTGGTCTTCGATCCCGAGCGACAGTTCATCGAACCCGCAGCTCCGCCGGGGTTGGATGTACGATCGGCGAATGCCCGCTGGTGCGGGCGCGCGCTCCGAGGCGTCGTCGAGGGTCAGCACCTCATCGCCAAGCCAGGTGGGGCAGTAGAAGGTGGTGCCCAGGCGGCGGGCGGTCGAACGCAGGAACGCGTACTGGAACAGCTGGTTGCCGAGGCCTTGTCGTCCAAAGGTCGGGTAGGACAGCATGCGCCTGTCGGGCATATGCGTTTCACGGTTGGCCGTCGAGGGTGGTAGAGCGCCCGGGAATGTTCGAGCTGCAACCGCATGGCGGGTCGGCGGGCGTCGATGGCGTTCGGTTGTTGGGGAACGCGCGGCACGACGGCATGACCCTGACGCTGACCTTCGCCATGACCGGAGCGCTCGACCGCGTGTCGGTGCCAGCACCAGTCGCGCCCGGCATCGCCGACGGGTTGTGGCGGCGGACGTGTTTCGAGGCGTTCATCAGTTGCGATGGCGCGGAGGCGTATCATGAACTCAATCTCTCGCCCTCGTCCGCATGGGCTGTGCTCGCGTTCGCAACATATCGGGAGGGCGGGCTCGTGGACGATGGCGCGCTCGCACCGCGAACGCGGATTCATCGGGGTACGGAGGAGCTTCGCCTCGAGGCAGTGGTCCCCCTGGCGCGGTTGGACCCGTCGTATGTGCGTGGGCCCGTGCGTGTCGGCCTGAGCGCGGTCGTCGAGGATGTGGGTGGAGCTTGCTCGTATTGGGCGCTTGCGCATGCGGCCGGGGTGCCCGACTTCCACTGCTCGGCCGGGTGGACGTTGCGCCTGGAAGCGCCGTCCGGGGCGTGCGATGGTGAGGCGTCGTGAGAACCGGCATCGATCGATTGCTTGCCGAGCCGAAGCTTCGGACGCCGCTCCGCGGGCGCCGACTCGGGCTCGTCGCGCACCCTGCGTCGGTGACGCGCGCGGGGGTGCATACGCTCGACGCGTTGGTGGAGACGTCGGACGTGAACGTCGCGGCGGCCTTCGGGCCGCAGCACGGCCTGCGCGGCGACAAACAGGACAACATGGTCGAGTCGGCGGACTTCACCGATCCCGTGCACGGCATTCCGGTGTTCAGTCTGTATGGTGTCGTGCGGCGCCCCACACCGGAAATGCTCGACGGCATCGACGTGCTGCTGGTCGACCTCCAAGACCTGGGATGTCGCATCTACACGTTCGTGACCACCCTCCGGTACATCCTCGAAGCCGCGGCCGCGCACGGGAAGGCGGTCTGTGTCCTCGACCGTCCGAATCCCATCGGACGTCCGATCGAAGGGCTGCGCCTGCGCGCGGACTGGGAGAGCTTCGTCGGCGCCGGACCCCTCCCGATGCGTCACGGCTTGACCCTCGGTGAGTTGGCGCGTTGGTTCGTCGGCTCGCTGCGGCTCGACGTGGACTGTCAGGTTGTCCCGATGGACGGGTGGTCTGCGACGACTGCGCCGGGTTTCGGCTGGCCGCTCGGCGAGCGTTCCTGGGTGAATCCGAGCCCGAATGCTCCCGGACTCTCGATGGCGCGTTGCTACCCCGGAACCGTGATGCTCGAAGGCACGACACTGTCCGAGGGGCGGGGGACGACCCGACCGCTCGAGATGCTGGGTGCGCCCGACCTCGATCCCCGCGCCCTGATCGCCGAGATGCAGACCCTGGCGCCGACCTGGCTCACCGGGTGCTGGCTCCGCCCCTGCTGGTTCGAGCCCACCTTCCACAAACATCAAGGCACCCTATGCGGCGGCCTCCAAATCCACGTCGACGATCCCACCTACGATCACACAACCTTTCGCCCCTGGCGCCTCACCGCCCTCGCCCTCAAAGCAATCAAACGACTGCACCCATCCTACGACCTCTGGCGAGACTTCCCCTACGAGTACGACGACCGCCGAGCCATAGACGTCATCAACGGAGGCCCCACCCTCCGCGAATGGGTAGACAACCCAGCATCCACGCCCGCCGACCTGGACGCCCGAGTCTCCCCCGAAGAGACCGCCTGGCACACAGAACGAGCCCCGATCCTGCTCTACCCCTAACGCCTCAGGTCGCGGTCAAGGACAGTCCCCCGCGTATCTTCCTCGGGAGAAGCGCCCGACCCCACACCAGGGCCATGGCACGACCGCTCTCCCCCGATTCAGAACCGCCGAATGACATGCCGCCCAAACTCCTCGATCATCTCCCGCCCCGACCCCGGAAGCGCCTGCAGCGCCAGGTTGTCGACGCCGGCGTCGGCAAGCTCGCGCACTCGCTGCAACACCGTGTCCGGGTCGCCCGTCAACGAGAGAAGCGGGATCATCTCGGGCGGTACGAAGGCCTCCTCACCCTTCTTCAGATAGATCATGTGTCCCTCGTGAACATCGAGGTAACGCCGATCCGGGGGTGAGCCGCGCTCGGCGGCGTATTGCTCGATATAGGCTCCGTACGTCTCCGCGGTGCCGGCGTCGGAGAGGCCGAAGTTGTGCCGCGTGCCTTGTCCAGATTCCCACATGGCGTGCGCGCCGACCGCTACCACGGCTCCGACGCGGCGCATGACTCGTTCCGAGTCGACGCCTTCGCCTGCTCCGAGCACGCAGCCGGTCGTCAGCATGGTCGTATACGGCCGACCGCCGGGCCCGTCGAAGTGCCGATTCGATTGCTCGGCCGCAGTACGGACCGCCTCGGCGCCAAGGCGGATGCCCTCGGGTCCTTGTCCGACCGTGATCCACCCTTCGCCGACCTCGCCGGCCGCCGCCAGTGCCTTTGGAGCGTTCGCGGCCACGTGGATCTCGATCGGATCGTCGAGATTGATGCAGCCAATCGCGCGGTCTCGGGTGAGGAGGCGGATCCAGCGCTCGTACTTGCCTTCCTTGTACAGCACGTCTTCCCCGGCGAGCAGCCCACGGATCTGTTGGATGTACTCGACCATGCGTGCGACGGGGAGTGGAGGCATGCCCATCGTGTTTCGGCCGGTGAATCCAGTGCCGATGCCGAGGATGATGCGTCCCGGCGCGATGACGTTCAGGGTGGCGACGGCGCTCGCGGTGACGGGCGCGATGCGGTTGCTCGGGATGGCCACCAACGTGCCGAGCTTCATCGTGGTCGTATGCTCGGCCGCCAGTGCCATGGTGGCGTACACGTCCGAACAGAGGAGTTGGGTATCGTAGAACCAGCCGTGCGAGAAACCGTTCGCCTCGGCGATCTCACAGTCGCGCCACGCTTCGATGTAGGACGGGAAGGCTATACCGAAATGCATGAGTGATCTCCTTGGAGTGGAGGGGTAGCCGACTGGGTGCGCCCTGTAAACGACGACCGGGCGATGACCCCGCGAGTTCCACTCGCGCGGCCATCGCCCGGGTTGGGAACGTGCCGCGCCTAGCTTAGGTGATGATGACGATGGTGGTCGAGGTCGGGACGGGCGTGGGCGACGTCGGAATCGGCGTCGCGGTGGGCGCGGGCGACGACGGCTGCCCGCTCGGGAACGGGCTCGGGTTTCCCGAAGGTGTCGGGTTCGGGTTCGGATTGATCGGTTGGTCGAAGTCCGGGACCAGCGTAGTCGGGACGCACAGCTCCCGGGTGCCGGTCACGGCGATGTCGATCTGATCGAACTGGTTGTTGATGTAGAGCGGTCCGGCGATGGCCGGACGCGTCGGGTTGGTCCGGATGCGGTAGCAGAGCAGGTGGCTGGCCGGATCCTGAATGCCGCTGCCGTTCGTGTCGGCAGGGCTGCACAGCCGGTACGGGCGTTTCACGTCCGCGGTGTAGCTGTCGAGCTGATCGACGAGCGAGAGTCCGCTAACACGGGTCTGGCTGCCCCGGACGCGGCGGCACTGGTAGTGATCGATTGGAGGTGCGAGCGGTGCCGGAGGCCCCACCAGGCTCTTGGCGGTTGGGACGAGCAGCAGCACGGGGCGGCCGATGTCGATCGTCTGCGTGCCGAACTGATTGATGACCGTCTGGTCACGGACGGTCGGGAATCGACCGTCCGTCTGCCGGATTTCGTACCCGGTCAGGTGTTCGGGCTCCAAGGGCGCGTTCGGGTCCTCGCCGTTCTTGTCGACCGGCGTGCACAGGCGTTTTAAGCGGCGCGTGTTGAAGAGGCCCCCTCCGAGTTCGTCCGCGATGGCGACTCCGTTGCGGCGGGGGACGTTCACCTGATCGACCTCGTAACAGAGGGCGTGGTTGATCGGTGTCACGGCGGGGCCATCGACGAGCGTGTCTTCGTCGTCGACGTTGTTGTTCGGATTGCTATCACCACTGGCGGTCGTGGCCTCCGCTTCGTTCAGGAGGACGCCGGGCGCGGTCATCGGGTCGACGGCGACGAAGATGGAGACGCCGGTGGTGTCGCCGGCGGGAAGGTCGCCGAGCGCGCAGGTCAGTGTGCCGACCGGGGCCTCAACGCAGGCGTCCGAGTCGAATAGATAGCTGACTTCGGCTGGCAGCGTGTCGACGACCGTCACATCGGCGGCCGTGTCGGTCCCAACGTTGGTGACGGCGATGTCGTAGCGCAGGCCGCCGCCTGGGGCGACCGGATCCGGATCATCGGTCTTGTCGACACTGAGGTCGGCGCCGGGAACCTGCGCATGGACCTGTGGCGCCGTGGCGAGGCCGAGGGTGAGGACAAGGGCGAGCGCGCCGGTGATGGCGGCGTGCGTGAGCGTCGGGTGATTGCGATTGGACATTGGTGTGTTCCTCCTAGGGTTGGTGTTGGGTTGTCTCTCGCGTGGCGGTCAGTCGCGGCGGCCGTCGCGGAGCGTGGCGGCCATGAAGGCCAGCAGCTCGTCGATCGAGCCGAAGTCTGTGGAGGCGGCCGTGACCACATGCTCGACGCGGCCCGCGAGTCCGGTAGCTGTGACGTCGCTGTCCGCTCGCAGGCGGACGACGAAGGCCCCGTGCACCGGGAGTGAGGGCCGGGCGTCGAGTCCCGAGGCTGCCTTTCGCGAGATCGTCATGAGGCGGATCCTAGGGGGCGGGATGGTTAGCTCGAACGCGCCCACGGTTAACTTTGGCGGGGAAAATGGTTAGCGTCGGGTCCGCTTGGTAAGGGAGTCCTGGCGCGAGCGCGGTATGCCTGACGAGATCAATTTCGGCCCTTTTCGCCTCGATCGCACGGCCACGTGTCTGTGGCGGGGAGACGCCGTCGTCGAGATTCAGCCCCGCCCGCTGGCGGTGCTCGCCCATCTGGCCGAGCGCCCGGGGGCGCTGGTGACCCGTGCGGAGCTCGTCCGCGTCGTCTGGGACGACGCGCATGTGAGTCGCAGCGTCGTGAAGGTGGCCATCCGGGCGATCCGCGAGGCTCTCGACGACGCGGTGGACGAGCCGGAGTACCTCGAGACCGTCGGTCGCCAGGGATATCGGTTCCTCGTGGGGGACGTGTTCGCGGCCGCCGGTGCTCCGCGGGTGAAGTCGGCGTTGTCGCCCGCGGCCATTGCGACACGCGTCGTCGGCCGCACCGCGGAGCTGGAGATGTTGGAAGCGGTACTCGACGCGGCGGAACAGGGGCGACGGCAACTCGTGTTCGTCACGGGTGAGGCGGGCATCGGCAAGACGACGCTCGTTGACGAGTTCCTGACCGCCGGTAGGACGCGAGTGAACGCGCGCGTCGCCCGCGGCCAATGCCTCGAGCAGTACGCGGCCGGTGAGGCATACCTGCCGCTGCACGACGCGCTGCGCCAGCTGTGCCAGGGGCCCGAACGTGCCGAGGTGCTGACCGTCCTCCGGCGCTATGCGCCCGCCTGGCTGGCGCAGCAACCGGCCTTGCTCCCGGAGGCCGAGTGGAACGAGCTCCAAGAGGTACTGCGCGGCGCGACGCAGGAGCGGCTCCTCCGCGAGATCGCCGAGGCCATCGAAGCTCTCGCCGTTGGGCGCCCGCTCGTGCTGGTCCTCGAGGATCTGCATTGGAGCGATGCCTCGACCATCGAGTTGGTCGCGCGTCTTGCCCAGCGTCGGGAGGACGCACGGTTGGTGATCGTCGGGACCTACCGCCCGACTGATCTCATCGTGCACGAGCACTCACTGCACGATGTGAAGCGCGAGTTGAGCGCGAAGGGTCTCTGCTCCGAGCTGGCACTCGAACTACTGAGCGCAGTGGAAGTGGCTGAATATCTCGGTCAACGGATGGACGATGAGATGGCAGTGACGCTCGGCCGCGAGGTGCATCGTCGCACCGAAGGCAATCCGTTGTTCATGACCAGTGTCGTGCAGGAACTCCTGGCCGAGGGCGTCGTGGCTGATGAGGACGGCGTGTGGCAGCTGCGACAGCCGGCCGCAGCTGCCGCGGTTGCGATACCGGGCGGCGTACGCGGACTCATCGAAAAGCAGTTTGCGCGCCTCCGTTCGGAGCAGCAGGCCGTCCTCGAGGTTGCGAGTCTGAGCGGTGGCGAGTTCGCGGCCGCGGCCGTTGCCGCGGGAACGCAGGAGGGCGTCGACGCCGTCGACGAGCTGTGCGAGGAGCTGGCGGCGCAGCGGCAGTTCGTGGACGAGATAGGCCTCGCGGAGTGGCCCGACGGTACGACGAGCGGTCGCTACCGTTTCCGCCACGCACTCTTCGCAGAAGTGCTGAGTGGCCGCGTCTCGGGGGCGCGCTGCGCGCGCGTGCATCGCCTGATCGGCGAGCGTGAAGAAGCGGGCTATGGCGCGTCCGCCAGCGATCACGCTGCCGAGCTCGCAGTCCATTTCTCCGCCGGGCGACAGTATGCGAAGGCGGCCGCCTATCATGACGTCGCCGGGGAGCGGGCAGCGTTGCAGAGCGCACACCGCGAGGCCGTGTGGCACGTCGAACAGGCGTTGCTGCTTACCGAGCAGCAGGCGGTCGGCGCCGCGGGACCCGAAGCCGAGCTCGGTCGTCGGATGAAGCTCGGGATGTCCCTGACCGCGACCCGTGGCTATACCGCGCCCGACGTCGAGCGTGCCTTCGCGCGAGCGCTCGAGCTGAGCGATGAGCTGGAGGAGTCGGCGCAGCTCCTTCCCGCCTATCGTGGGCTCCGCGAGTTCTACCTAGTGCGCGGCGAGTTGACGCGTGCGCGGAGCTTCAGCGAGGTGATGCTGCGGATGGCCGAGAACCATCCCGAAATCGCGCTCCGCGGCGAGGCGCAGTTCTCGGCCGGCAGTGCGTGCTTTTATCTGGGCGAGATCGCCGCCGCGCGTCAGTACTTCGAGCGCAGCCTGGAGATCTATGGCCCGGAGGTTTCGTCGCCCGAGGTCATGTATGGTCACGACCCAGCGGCGACCGCACTGTCCGAGCTCGCGTCCGTGCTCTGGTTGCAAGGCTATCCCGATCAGGCGCGTGCTCGGAGCGGCGAGGCTATCACCCTCGTACGCCGCCGATCCCATCCCTTCGGTCTTGCTCATTCGCTGGTCTTCGATGCGTTGATTCATCAGTTCTGTGGCGCGACACCGGTCGTCGCCGAACGCGTCGAGGAGGTCGAGGCGATCGCGACCGAGCACGGCTTTCCGCACTGGCTCGCCATGGCGACCCTTCTGCGGGGCTGGGTGCTCGCCGCCGGCGACGACCCGGCCCAGGGGATCGAGAAGCTTCGTTTCGGCATGGCCGCCTACGAGGCGGTCGGGGCCGATCTCGGTCTTTCGTACTGGCGCGCCGTGCTCGCCGAAGCCCACCGCAGAATCGGGGCGTCGGAGGAGGGACTCGCCGTCCTCACCGAAGCCTTCGAGCGCGTGGAGCGTACCGGCGAACGCGTGTTCGAATCGGAGCTGTATCGGCTCCGCGGCGAGTTGACGCTGATTGCGCCATCCGATGAGGGCGGCGGGCGTGCGAAGGCGGCGTTGACGCGCGAGCGTCGTGCCGAGGCCGAGCGATGCTTCCACCGCGCCATCGAGGTCGCGAAGGAGCGTGGCGCACGATCGCTCGAGTTGCGCGGGGCGGTGAGCCTAGCGCGATTGTGGCGCCTGCAACGGAAGCCGGACGAGGCGCAGTCGCTGGTCACGATGCACCTGGCCACCTTTGATGAGGGATTCGAGTCGCAGGACCTGCGCGCCGCGCGCCGACTCGCCGACGGCCTTCCGGACGAGGACGCGTAGTCCGCGGCCTACAGCCTTACGACCGTATCGTTCTGATACGGCGCTTTGCTGGTCGACAGGAGTAAGGTGTGGGGCCTCGAAGCGTCATGAGTTGATGAGCTATTCCCGCAACATGAGGCATGGCCTCGCGGTCACCATCGTCGTCGCGCTCTTTGGGTGTGGCAGCGGGAGTGATGGCAATGATGGCGAGGAACCGCAGGCGACGCCCAGTAGCGTCTCGGCGACGCCCAGTAGCGTCTTGGCAACCCCGAGCCCGAGTGGTGACGCGCGTGCCTGGGCAGCGGGGGACGTCATCGTGCGATCGAACAACGGTGGTCTTGACTGGGAAGTCGTGCGACCGGCCGGGGGAGGACTGACCAGCGTGGCCTTCGCTGACCGAGCCGCGGGCTGGGCCGTGGCAGCGAAGACCGTGTTGCATAGTACCGACGGCGGCGACACCTGGACCGACCAGAGCCAAGCCCTTGTGCCGGCGACGATTATCCGGCTCAACGCGGTGACGGCGCTCAGTGCTGCTCGCGCCGTGGTCGTAGGAGGCGGCGTTCCGCCCGGTCCATTTTTTTCGTTCGGGTCGATCCTCACCCGTCTGACGACGGACGGTGGAGCGACCTGGGAGTTCACCATCTTCGAACCCCGTGCACTCCGGGGCGAGCTGCGTACAATGTGCTTTACTGATGTCGGAATCGGGTTCGGATGCGGTGTCGAGGAGTTCGGGCTCCGATTCTGTGCCCTGAGCGAGGACGCTGGCAACAGTTGGTTTGATATAGCGGGCCGTGTGCGTGGAGACGCTGTCGCGTGTGTGGGCGACGCGACGCTTTGGACTCTCACCGGCCTCCAGGGGTTCGTTCCCTCAGGGCTTAGTCAGTCGACGGATGGAGGGCTGACATGGGTGGACCGAAGCGACGCCCTCCCGGCCAGCTTTCAGGGCCTGCTTTTGGCGGTTTCGTTCGCGACTGAGATGGACGGCTGGGTGGTCGGCAGAGACGATACCGGGCATCCGGCGGTGCTTCATACAAACGATGGGGGCGACAGCTGGGAGGCCCAGGTGCTTCCTGGGGACCTCACAACCGGACCCCTAAGGGCCGTACAGTTCGCCGATTCCCTGCGCGGGGTGGCGGTTGGTCAGCAGCTGAACACGGCCGGGGGTCCCACAGCGCTCGGCTTCGCGACCACGGACGGCGGCGCTGTGTGGCAGGCCGCAAGTTTTCCGCCCAATACCCCACCCCTTGAGAGTCTCGCGGTGGTTCCGTGAAGCAGCACGTCCAAAGTCGGGGAGAGGATCCCATGCGAAAGATTCGCGCTGCGGCCTGGGGGCCGCTCTTCATGGTTGCCGCGGTCGTGTGTCTCGTCGCCTGCGGTGACGGAAGCGGCAGTGGGACGGCAGCCACTCCTACGGCGACGATGACGCCAAGCGTGACGCCCAGTAGCGTCTCGGCAACGCCGAGCCCGAGTGGGGACACGCGTGCCTGGGCAGCCGGGGACGTCATCGTGCGATCGAACAACGGTGGTCTCGACTGGGAGGTCGTGCGACCGGCCGGAGAAGGATTCACCAGCGTTGCGTTCGCCGACCGCACGACCGGGTGGGCCGTGGCGCGGAAGACCATCTTACATAGTACCGATGGCGGCGACACCTGGAACGATCAGACGCACACCCTGGACATAAACATCATTCGCTCGCTCAATGCGGTGACGGCGCTCAGCGCGACGCGCGCTGTCATCGTCGGAGGCTTCGACCCGATTTTCGCAGGCTCCTTCGGACCGGTCAGCATCCGTCTTACAACGGATGCTGGAGCAACCTGGCCGCCCGGTCGGATCACCGGTAGCGGCACGGACAAGGGCGAGTTGAGCACGATGTGCTTCACGGAAGCAGGTATCGGATTCGCCTGTGGTTCAACGTTTGGGGCCGGGCTCTGTGCACTGAGCGACGACGCTGGGAGCAATTGGATCGCGATTTTCGGCCACGGAAGCGCCGTTGCGTGTGTCGGCGACGCAATCCTTTGGACCATCGGTCCCCGTGGGCTCTTTCAGTCTACCGATGGAGGAACGACGTTCCTGGATCGGACCGCCACTCTCCCCGCCAGCTTCCGCGGCATTGGTGGGGCGATCGCTTTTGCGACAGAGATGATCGGATGGTTCGCGGGTAGAGACGAGAGCGGGCGCCCCGCGGTGCTCCGTACCCGGGATGGGGGCGACAGCTGGGAGGCCCAGGCGCTTCCTGGGGACGCCTCGATCGGACGGCTGAGGGCCGTAGAGTTCGCCGATTCCTTACGCGGGGTCGCCGTTGGTCGGCAGACGAACACGGCCGGGGAGCCCACAGCGCTCGGCTTCGCAACCACAGACGGCGGCGCTGTGTGGCAGGCCGCACGTTTTCCACTCGACAGCCCACCCCTGCAGAGTCTCGCGGTCGTTCCGTGAAGCAGCACGTCCAAAGTAGGGGAGAGAATACCATGCCAAAGATTCGCGCTGCGGCCTGGGGGCCGCTCCTGATGGTTTCCGGGTTCGTATGTCTCGCCGCCTGCGGTGACGGAAGCGGCAGTGGGGCGGCGGCCACTCCTACGGTGACGGTGACGCCGACCGTCAGCGCTACGCCGAATACGGTCGGGGGTCGTGTATTCGCCCTCGCATTCCACGCGTCAGGACGGTCGGTCGTGCGTTCCGAGAACGGGGGGCAGAGTTTCGCGCGCGTGTTCGACGCGGACGCGGGCGGGCCCCAGTTGCGCCGGCTGGCCTTCGTTGATGAGTCCCGCGGGTGGGCGATCGGGAGTCGCCACCCAGGAATGTCGTCGATCCTGCACACGAGCGATGGCGGTGTGTCCTGGGTCAGCCAAACTGAGAACATTGTCGTCGACGACGAGACGTTGGTCAGGCTTCAGGATATCGCCTTCAGCTCAGCCGAGCGAGGAGTGGCAGTGGGCAGCGTTGTGGACGTTCCGGCGCTCAGCGACCCTCCGGTCATTCTCTCGACGGTCGACGGCGGAGCGGAGTGGTCCGTCCTCACCTTCCCGGGCTCGCACCGCACTACGCTCCAATCAGTCTGTCTCACGGCAGGGGGCACCGGACTCGCCGTCGGCCCGTCAAGGGTGGTGCGGACCGACGATGGGGGCGCAACGTGGCGGGACATCACGACGGAACTCGAGCTCTTTGGGACAGACTTGCGTACGGTCTCATGCACCGAGACTGGCCAGTTCTGGATCGGTGGCGAGTCCGTGCGGCGTCTGGGGCTGATGCCTGGGTCGAGCCACGAGACGGTCCTCTTCTCACCAGACGACGGTGGAACCTGGTTGGGTCGTTCGCCGCCCTCCTTGGCGAATACCCAGGACGTCGTGACGAGTATAGCGTCCATCGATGAGTTGAACGGATGGGCGCTCGCCGAGGACCACACGACGGTCTTTCATACCGACGACGCGGGTGCCACGTGGGTAGAGCAAGCGCTGCCGGTTGGGGCCGCACCCGGTCGCGTGCACCTGAACGCGCTGGATTTCCGCGATTCGCAACGCGGTGTCATTGTGGGCGTTACGGTGCCGGAGGATGAGAGTCCCAACCGGCCGCTCGTGTTTACCACCGCCGATGGTGGCGACACCTGGGTGCGTGGGACGGTGCCCGATGATGTGCGCGGCCTGAGTGATGTCGCGTTTGTTCCTTAGTGCAATGCCTTGAGCGCCTCGCGGTCGTTCCGCGAAGCAGCAATTCCAGAGCAGGAGAGAGGATACCATGCGAAAGCTTCGCGGTGCGGCCTGGCGGCCGCTTTTGATGGTTGCCGGGTTCGTATGTCTCGCTGCCTGTGGTGACGGAAGCGGCGGTGGGGCAGCGGCCACTCCTACGGTGACGACGACGCCCAGCGCGACGCCGGATGCGGATGGGGGTCGTGTGTTCGCCCTTGAGTTCGGATCGTCCGTCGTGCGTTCCGAGAATGGGGGGCAGAGCTTCGCGCGCGTGTTTGACTTCGAGGAGATCGGGCCGAGGGTGCTCGGGCTGACCTTCGTTGATGAGCTCCGCGGGTGGGCGATCGGGAATCACTTCAGAGAACTGCCGACGATCCTGCACACGAGCGACGGCGGCGAGTCGTGGGTCAGCCAAACCGAGAACATCGTCCTCGAGGACGAGACCTTCGTGAGCCTCGGAGATATCGCCTTCAGCTCAGCCGAGCGAGGAGTGGCGGTCGGGTCCGTCCAGCAGGATCTTACGATCAGTGCACCTCCGGCCATTCTCTCGACGGTCGATGGCGGAGCGGAGTGGCGTTCCGTCCTCCCACGCCTGCGCGCTGCCGTGCTTCGGTCGGTCTGTCTCACGGCGGGCGGCACCGGCCTGGCCGTCGGCTCGTCCGCCGTGTCTGGTCCGCTGGTGGTGCGGACTGACGATGGGGGTATGACGTGGCGCGACATCACGCATGAGGTTGCGCTCTTCCGCGCGGCGAAATCGTTGACGGTCTCATGTACCGAGACCGGCCAGTTTTCGATCGGCGGAGAGCTCCTGCGGTTTCCGACTCCAGTGCTGCCCGTGCCTCGCGGGACGCTTCTATTCTCACCGGACGACGGCGGGACCTGGGAGGATCGTACGCCGCCTTCCTTGCGGAACACGACCGACGTCGTGCTGAGTCTCGACTTCACAGATGAGCGGAACGGGTGGGCGCTCGCCGAGGGGCACATGACGGTCTTCCATACTGAAGACGCCGGTGCCACGTGGATCGAGCAAGCGCTTCCCGATGACATGCCCGGAAGGGTCCACGAGCTGGATTTCCGCGATGCGCACCGCGGTGTCGTCCTGGGCTTTACGGTGCCAGAGGATGGGAGTCCCAGCCGGCCGCTCGTGTTCACTACCGCTGATGGCGGCGATACTTGGGCGCGTGGGACGGTGCCCGATGATGTGCGCGGCCTGAGTGATGTTGTGTTTGTTCCGGAATAGAAGGGGACGGATGTCCCGCCGCGCCTGGTCCGCAGGCTACAAGTCGTCGAGATACGTCGCGCCCCCCAGCTGCACGACTTGCTGTCGGATCCACGTGGCCCGTGCGAGCACGGTTGGCGAGGGGCTGGTAACGTTGCGTTCGATCGGATTGGGGAGGACGGCCGCAAGGAGCGCGGCCTCGCGCGCCGACACGGCGTGGGGGGACTTTCCGAAGTAGATCTCGCTTGCCGCGCCGACGCCAAAGACGCTTGGGCCTAGCTGTGCGATGTTCACGTAGACTTCGAGGATGCGTCGTTTGGTCCACGTCAGCTCGATCAGTGTCGTCAGGTAGGCTTCCATGCCCTTGCGGATCCAGCTTCGGCCGGACCAGAGGAAGAGGTTCTTGGCGACCTGTTGGGTGATGGTGCTCGCGCCTCGCATCGGTGCGCCTGCACGGTGGTCGGCGATCGCAGTTCTGATCTCGCCGACGTCGAATCCGTGGTGCCTCGGGAAACGTTGATCTTCGCCGGCGATCATGGCGATGGGGATCGTCGGCGCGATCGCTTTCCAGGGGACCCAACGGTAGTCGATTCGAGCGTCGTCACGGTTCGTCCGAAGCTGCGTCACCCAGGTACGCATCATGACCGCCGAGGTCGGTGGGTCCAGCCAGCGAAACGCGACCACCGGCAGGATGGTCGCCATCCCAAGCCCGACGACGATCCCAAGCAGAAGCACGCGGAGCCCGACCGCACGTCCTCTCCGAGCCTTTTTTCGCCCCCGCGTCGGCGATCTCCGCTTTCGTGTACGTCCAGCCACTGCGACGTTCATTGCATTCACCTCCCCGATTGCAACCGCCTTCGGACTCGCAGGGTGAAGCGCGAGCCGCGCAGCGGGAGCAGCGGCAAACCGCGCTTTGCCGCTGTGACGCCCATCGGAGCGGGTGCGCTCCGCGCACCCGCGCACGGGGGCTAGACGTGCCGAATGACTTTCGGCGTCGAACGGG
>JAJCZP010000023.1 GCA_029262315.1 Deltaproteobacteria bacterium
GGTCGATCTGGCCTTGATGACGCGCGTCGTCGCGGCGCTCCCACCAACGGCCGGACTGATCCTGCTCGGCGACCGACATCAACTCGCCTCCGTAGAATCTGGCGCCGTCCTCGGCGATCTATGCCCGAGCGACCAACGCGCCTCATACTCGCCCGCCTGCGCAGCGGACATCCGCGCAGCGACGGGTATCGACGTTGCGGAGGAGCCTATCGCAACCGCGCCGCCAATCCGCGATTGCATCGTCACACTGACCCGCAGCCATCGTTTCGATACCGGGAGCGACATCGGACTCCTCGCAACGGCGGTCCGAGAGGGTGACATCGACGCGGTCGAATCCCTTTTGGAGGCGGTGACCCACCCATCGGTCGTGCGCATCGAGCCGACCACGGACGCGTCGGCTTCCCTCCGAGATGCACTCGTCCTCGGATTCACGCCCTATTTGCGAGCGCCAACCCCGACGGCTCGGCTCGCCGCGCTCGCCGGGTTCCGTGTGCTCTGCGCTCACCAGCACGGCCCAGAGGGCGTGCACGGCATGAACCAGACCGCCGAACGCGTGCTCGTAGACGCCGATCTTCTCCGCACCGACGGCACCTTCTACGATGCGCGCCCGCTCCTGGTCACCCGCAACGATTATCGGCTGGCGCTCTTCAACGGCGACATCGGCACGATCATCCGGGGCACCGACGACAACCCCGAACGGCGCGCCCTCTTTCTGTCCCCACACGGGGCCGAACGGTGGCTCTCACCGGGCAGGCTCCCGCCCTGCGATACCGCCTTCGCGGTAAGCATCCACAAGAGCCAGGGCTCGGAGCTGGAGCAGGTCCTGATCATGCTGCCGGCGCGGGCCTCGCCCGTCCTGTCCCGCGAGCTTCTGTACACAGCGGTCAGTCGGGCACGACGACACGTGACGATCTGCGCCAGCCTCGACGTCATCCGCGAGGCGGTCGGCACACCGGTACGTCGAACTTCGGGCCTGCGTGATCGCGTACAGGCCGACTAGCGTCGGGTGGTGCTCAGGCCGGGGGCGCGGTTCCGTTGGCCTGCGGCACCTCCGCCGCGTCGTCCACCGCGATGGGAAAGCCGATGCGAAACGCGGCGCCACCTGACGGTACCTGCTCGAGGGTGAGCTGAATGTCCTGCAGGTCCGCGATGCGGGCCGCCACGAACAGGCCCATGCCAAGGCCGTCGACTGCTGTCGTAAAGAACGGCTCGAAGATCTTCTCGCGATGATCCTCGGGCACGCCAGGTCCATGATCGCGGACGGTGATGGCCACACGTCCTGCCAGCGTGTCGATCTCGCCATCGATCTCGATCTCCGAGCCCTCGGGAGAGAACCGCACCGCGTTCTGCAGCAACGTCAGGAACAAACACGTGGCCGCCTCCCCGTGCACCCGTACGCGCGGCAACCCCTGCGGCAAGGTCTTGCGACAAGCGAGCCCCTTCGCATTCAGATCACCGGCAACGCCCTCCTCGGCCCGCAGCAGTAGGCCTTCGATCTCCTGGACCTCCTGCCCCTCGGCCGGCACGGTCGCGGCACGCATGATGTCTTTGACGAGATCGCGAATACGCTCACTCTCGGCCAACGCCATATCGAGATACTTGGTGCGAAACTCCTCGTCCTCGACATGGGTCGGCAGGAGCTGGAGAAACGTCCGGATCGTGGCCAGCGGGTTGTTGATATGGTGGGCCAGGCCCGAGGCTAGATAGCCGAGCGTCGCCGCCCGTTCGGCACGGAGCAGCCGCTCCTCGAGGACCTTGTGCTTCTCGGTCAGGCTCCGGCGCCGAAGCACCTCTTCGACCATGTACGGAAGGACCTCGAGATAACCTTCCTCTTTCGCGATGAAGTCGTCCGCACCGAGCTTCATCGCCTCGACAGCGAGCTTGGCGGACGACGCGGTGGTCACGAAGATCGTCGGTGTCATCACCCCGAGACCGCGGAGCTCGCGCAAGAGCTCGATACCGTCACCGTCGGGCAGGCGGAAGTCGAAGACGAACAGATCGAACGTACGCTCGGCGATACACTGCCGAGCTTCCGCCAAGGTCGTCGCGTTCTGGAGGTCCCAGCCCACTAGGGACTCTTCCAATTCATCGCCGATCAACTCGGCGTGCGAGCGATTGTCCTCGAGGAGAAGCGCCGCTTTACTCATGAGTGCATCCTCTCTTCACGTGGAAAATTGAGATGAAAAGTCGCGCCTTCCCCCGGAACCGACTCGACCCAAATGCGACCGCCGTAGCGCTGTACGATGCGCTTGACGACGGCGAGTCCAATACCGTGCCCCTGCTGCGCCACGCCCCCGACCGTCTGATCCGGTGCGCGATGGTAGAGCTGAAAAATCCGCTGCACCTGGGTTTCGTCGATGCCGATGCCGTTGTCCCGCACCGAGTATTCAATGGTCCCGTTGTTCTGTGCGCTGGCGATCTCGATGCGCGGTGACGGCTTGTCGCCGACGTATTTGCACGCGTTGCTCACGAGGTTTTCGAAGACGTGCACGATCTTCTGCTCCTCGGCCCAGACGGGGGGAAGCTGACCAACGTCGATGGTAATCCCCTTGCTCTCGACCGACGGCTGCGCACGATCGACGACGTCTTGCACGATCGCCTCCACGTCGACGAGTTCGCGGCGATCCGCCACCTCGGACTTGCTGACGACCTCCAGCAGATTGCGGAGCATGGTCGCCATCAGCCGGCAGTCGCGCAGCAGGCGATCAGCATAACGGGCGCCGCGCTCCGAGAGTTGCTCACCATCGACCTTGATGAGACGACGCGTGGTCTCGGTGCTCGCGACCGCGACGTTTTGGAGATCGTGCGTGACGATGTGGACCAGCTCCTCGAGCTCGTCGGTGCGATCCTGCAGCTCGCGGGTACGCTCGCGCACCCGATGCTCGAGCAAGCGGTTCTGATCCTCGATCTGCGCCTTCGCCTCCTTCAGCTGATCGGAGAGGGTCCCAGCGAGATAGGCGTTCATGAAGAAGAAGATGGTGGCACCGACGAGCACCCCGACCTCGGCGGCCGGTGAATAGTGGTGGCTCCAGACCTGCAGGGGCGCGGGCAGTAGGCCGAAGCGCGCGGAGAGCGCCATGCCAATCATGCACGCGCCCGCCGCCGCAGCGATGACGTACGCGCCCGAGCGCGATACGAACGTCGCCGACGTAATCACGATCATCGAGTAGATGAACGGCCCGTACGGCACGTCGAGGCCACCCAGCGCGTAGATGACGAACGTGATCATGAGCAGGTCGACCAGCCAATGCCCGTAGAAATCGGTGAGCGGGAATCCGCGCGCCTTGCCCAACTGCCAGTACAGCCCGTTGACGAGTCCGGCGATCGCGACGGCTCCCATCGCTGGCATGAAACGCACCAACGCGACCCCCGATGGCAACGCCGTCGCGAGCACGACCACCTCGAGGAAGAAGCACGCGACGACGCGAAAGAAGAGTCCGTCCACGAACGCACGTCGGCGCGTCGCGAACGCGACCTCCTCTGCAGTCAGCGCTATCCCGTCCGTCGCCATAGGTCGGGCGCGTGGCCCGCCCCCTCCGACGCCATGGGTCGGTTCGAATGCGAGAGCGTACTGGTCGCGGCTAGCGTCGCGGTATTCAGTCGATGCGCGAGTTCGCTGGCAGCCGCCGCGACCGGTGTGCCGCGCTCGACGACCATTGGCGCGCCAATGGCAAGCACGACCGAGGCGCCGGGCAATGGGATCTCCGCAATCAGCCCTGGGATCCGGAAGCTCGGCCGCGCGCGTACGGCGATGGGCCAGAGACGTGAGCGGAGTCGCGCCGCCAGGCGGATCGTGCCGGTCGGAACTGTCCCGTACGTCGTCCCACCATCGACGGCCATGAAGAACGGCCCGGGCTTGCGCAACCAGGCACCAAGATCCTCCAGCCGGCGCGGGTCACCCTGCGCGTGCAGGGAGCGCATCTTGATGTGCATGCTGGCCCCAAGCGCGCGCATCATGTTGCCGCCAAACGAGTCGTCGGCGACAACGTCGAATCGATCGAGGGCGGGACGCAGGCCGAAGCGATTCTCGGCCAGCACTGCCATGGCGAGCTGGTGCGCACTCCAAAAGGGCACGATCGCGTGCCCCTGCTCGGTATCGCGCAAGAGCTGCGCCGCCAGCGGTGCGCAACTCGTCCCCGACCCCAGCGCCCCCTCGGCGCCAACTACCTGCAGTGTTGCCGTACGCGCGACCGCTCGGACCCATCCCGCGGCAAGTCGCCCCACGGCACCCGATGCCGTTGTCCGCAAACCCACGTCCACCTCCCCACCTCTGTATACTAGTGAAGCCGTGTCGGTGCCGCTATGCCTGAAATCCCAAGGATTCCGCCGCGCCACCTGGCCTTTTACCTACGACGCCCCCGGTGCCGGCCCTCCGACACCGCGGTAGCGTTCGATGAGGGAGAATACCCCATCGACATCGTCCACGCCCTCGAGCTCCGTCTCCGGAACGTGAATCTCGAATTCCTCTTCCGCCGCAAACAGAATATTCAACGCGGCCACCGAATCCATGCCGAGATCCTTCCGGAGCGACACGCCCATACGGACCTCATCAACGGGCAGCTGGAGCTCGATCGCAATCAGTTCGCGAAGCCGTCCTCTGGTCGCTGTGGTGATCTCCATGGTCACAAGACTCCTACTGGGCTGCGGCGCGCAGCACGAGT
Source organism: Deltaproteobacteria bacterium (assembly GCA_029262315.1). GTDB lineage: Bacteria > Desulfobacterota > Binatia > UTPRO1 > UTPRO1 > JAJCZP01. The sequence continues at coordinate 4,662 of JAJCZP010000023.1, forward strand.
GCTGCGTTGCGCGATCCGAACCCGAATGATGTCGACAGAGCAGCCCCAATGGTTTGCCGACGGGCACCGTCGGCGACGTAGTCGAGATCGCACGCCGGATCCCGCTCGGTGAGATTGATCGTTGGGGGGACCACGCCGTGATGGACGGCCAGCACCGAGATGATCGACTCGATGGCACCGGATGCCCCGATGGTGTGCCCAAGCATCGACTTCGAAGAGCTCATCGGTATCCGCGGCGCGTACTCACCGAAGACACGCTTCATGATCGTCGTCTCGGTCGAATCGTTCTTGGGCGTACCGGTCCCGTGCGCGTTCACGTAGTCGATGTCCTCTGGTCGGAGCGAGGCGTCCTCGAGCGCGAGTTGAATCGCCCGAGCTCCCTGGACCCCTTCGGGATCGGGTGCGAGATGATGATAGGCGTCGCACGTCGCCCCGAAACCCGACATCTCGGCGTACACGCGCGCGCCGCGCTCGCGCGCGACCTCCTCTGCCTCGATGACCAGGACACCAGCCCCCTCCGAAAGAACGAAGCCTGTGCGATCAGCCGAGAATGGCCGCGACGAGCGCTCCGGCGGACCCTGCCAATTCGAAAGCGCGCCCATGCGATCGAACGACCCGAACAGCAGCGGGAAGATCGGGGCATCACTCCCTCCCACGATCGCCGCGTCCATCGTTCCCGAGCGCACCTGCGCAAACGCGATCCCGATCGCGTCCGCCCCTGCCGTACATGCCGTCCCGATCGAATACGCGGGCCCGTGCAAACCGAGTGCGATGGCCACCTCGGACGACACGGTCCCTGGGTACTGCAGGGGAAACATCGGGTGCACCCGGCTGAGCCCCTTCTGGAAAAAGGTAACGCCATCGTCCGCCGCGCGTCCCATCGCAGCCACAGAGCTGCCGAGACACACCCCGACGCGGTCGGAATCGATCTGGCCGGGTGAGACCGCGGCGTCCTTCCACGCGAGACGCGCAGCGGCGACTCCCAGGTGGAGATACCGCGCGAAGGCCCGGACCTCGCGTAGGCCGAGATGGTCGTCCGGCCGGAAGTCCGGAATCTCACCGGCCACGCGGCAGCCGTACGAGGAGACGTCGAACGCGGTGAGCGGACGAATCCCCGATTCCCCAGCGACCACTCCAGACCAGAGTGCTTCGGTGCCGACCCCCAGCGGGGTCACGCAGCCGAGGCCCGTGATGACAACACGACGCAACCCTGCATGACTCTTTCTCCGGGGGGAGCGTGCGAAAACTATCCCAGTTCGGACCACCTAGGCAAGTCGCATGGCGATTTCCGTAGCAAATTCACGGATCGGCGAACCGGCGCTGGTCCGCTCCTCAGGAGAGGGTTACGAGAATCTCCTGCTCTCCTACCTGGGCTCCAACGCCGACGTGCACGGTACGTACGGTCCCCGCGACGACTGTCACCACCGGAATCTCCATCTTCATGGATTCCAGGACGACGACCTCGGCCCCTGCCTCCACCGAGGCGCCCTCGGTCACGAGCACTTCCAGCACCGTGCCCACGCCCGGACTCCGAATCTCCTGATCGCTCACTGCTCAGCGCCCTCCCGCATCGCGGCGCGCCCGATCCGGCGAAGCTGCCCGGGCGCCATCATGAACTCGAGGATGCCCGCACCGCGCGGAGGCAAGGCGCCCACCGTCACACCGGCAAGCCCGGCCTTTTTAAACCGTACGCCCACCAAACCAGGCGTGCCCACCAGGAGCATCGAGACGAGCTCGCCCATGTCCGGCTCGTGCCCGACCAGCACGATTCCGCCAGCACTCCGATGCGATCGCAGCGCCGCGAAGACGTCGTCGACGTCGTGCCCCGGCGCCAGAGCCTCGGTCTGGTGAACGCCGGCCGCGTCGATACCGTAGACGTCGGCGACGATCTCGGCGGTCTGGCGCGCCCGTACCAGCGGGCTGCTAAGGATCGCATCGACCGGCAGGTCGAGTGCGCGCATCCCCGCCGCCACCTCGCGCGTCTTGCATTTCCCTTCCGCGGTCAACCGCCGTGCTTCGTCCCCGCGCGCCGCACTTGGATCTTCGGCAATCCCGTGCCGCAGCAGCATGACGAGGTGGGGCGGCCCAGGCATTCGTCGCCTTTGGCAGATCACGACCCCAGCCGCAACTCACCCGTTGCATGGTCGCGACACGAACGCGTCGCCGCGCTCGGCGAGGTTGACTCGAGATCGGACCCGCGCAGACTGGGTTGGCAAGGTGCATACACGTGAGTGAGGAGCGAACGCCGGAGGAAACCGCGTACCTGCAAGCGGTGCTGCAAGCCAGCGTCCTGGCGGCAGCGGCGCTCGGGGAAATGGAGCGCGTTGCCGAAGCCTTGGCACCGGAGCGATCACGCGGGTTGGCCGAAGCCATCGACCACCGCTTCTCGAAGGATCTCCAGCCGATCGAAGACGCGCTGGCGGCGGCACCCCCTCCGGAGGGATTCGCACCGTTCCATGATATCTTCTCGCAGGCCTTCGCTCACACGACGCGCTGCCTCCGCACGTTCGCGACCTTCCCCCAAGCACCGACCGCCGAGCGCATTCCGCGCATTCTCGAGTCACTGCACTATCACGCACAAGCGCAAGAAGGGTTCTACGTCGTGCGGCAACTCCTGCCACCATTCGAGCACTATTGGACAACGCAGGAGGCGCGCGACGGCGGGCTCCCGGATCCGCCCCCTGCGCGAGAACGACCGCCGCTCATGCGCGTATCCGCCGGGGGCCACCACGGGGGCTTCTCGGTCTACCTGCCGGAGCAATACGAGGAGAGCCGCCCATGGCCGCTGATCGTCGCGTTGCACGGTGGGTCCGGCAACGGCCGGGACTTCTTGTGGACGTGGGTGCGGGAAGCCAAGAGTCGCGGCTACCTCCTGGTGGCACCGTCGTCGCGCGGGGATACGTGGGGCGAAGGCGACGATGTCGGGCTGCTCGAGATCCTCGCGTGGCTCGGAAAGCGATATCGGATCGCCACCGACCGGGTGTTGCTGACTGGGCTATCCGATGGCGGTACGTTCAGCCTCGTCTATGGGTTGGCGCATCCGGATACCTACCGCGCGCTCGCGCCGTGTTGCGGCGTGTTCCATCCGGTGAGTTTCGGCAATGGCAACCTCGAGCGCGCTCGGGGCTTTCCGATCTATCTCGTCCACGGCGCCAAGGACTTCCTCTTCCCCATCCAGTACGCGCACACGACGCGCGACGTTCTCACGCAAGCGGACGCCGCCCTCACCTACCGCGAGATCGCGGACCTCTCGCACACCTACCCGCGAAGCGAGAATGTCCAGATCCTGCGATGGTTCGAGCAGATCTGCGACGCCACCGGCGAACGCTAGCGCGAACTACAGCCGCTCCTGATCCGCGAACCGCCCCGCATACACCGCTTCGCCCTCGGCACGCTGCAACACGATCTGGCAGAGGCGAATACCCGGACGCACGGTCATCGGTCGCCCGGCGACGTTCGAGATCTCGAGCACCTGACGATTCGCCACTCCCGGCGCCACGAATCCAGCGGTCACGTGGATCATCAGACCGAGACGCGCGAACCGGCTCCGCCCTTCCAACCAGCCACAAATGTTTGGCGGCAGCTGGATGCGCTCGCGCGTGATCCCGTGAATTGTCTCGCCCGGCCGCAGTGTGTAGCCGTCGTTCAGTGGACGCGCCGTCGTGAATCGCCGGTAGTCGGCGTCGTCGTCCAAGTCGATAACCGGCGGGCCCCCGTCCATCACCCGGATCTCATCATCGGACAGATGCAAGTCGACGGACGCGGGCCCAATTTGTGACGGCTCGCACGGCTCGATGATCACCCGGCCGGCCGCCATCTCCGCGAGAATGACATCGTGCGTCAAAATCATCGCCCCACCCCCCTGCCGGCCGCTATTCTACCCGCTTGCCGAGGCACCCGCGACGCACCGCGTGTCCGGTCCGGCGCGCAGGTAGGTCCAGAATCGCCAGGAAGGCCGAATGACCTAACAAATCTTGACAAATTACTGCTCTCTAGGTAGGTCCCTTCGGCTGACAGGGAGTTCTACCTTATGAAATTAGGCAACGCACGCCACGCGGACCTCGATGCGATCGACTGGCACATCCTGCGCCTGATGCAGGAGAACTGCCGGCTGCCGCTGGCCAAGATCGGACAGCTGGTCGGCCTCTCGGCACCGTCGGTCATGGAACGGGTGAAGAAGCTCGAAGAGTGCGGGGTCATCACCGGCTACCGCGCCGTACTCGATGGACGGCTACTCGGGCAGGACGTCACCGCGTTCATCGGCGTGTCGATCGGACATCCGAAGACGATCGGACGCTTCGAGAAGGCCGTTGAAGCGCTCGACGACGTGCTCGAGTGCCATCACGTCACGGGGAGCCACACGATCTTGCTGAAAGTGAAGACGAGCAACACGTCATCGCTCGAGGAGTCCATCAGCCGGATTCGCGCCCTCGATGGTGTAACCCACACCGAGACGATGGTGGTGTTGTCGACGCATACCGAGCGCATTCAGCTCCCGCTCCGCGGCGCCGAGGACGCTCCACGCCGCGAGCGCCGTAACGGTAGTGCAGCCCCCGCGCTGAGGCGCGCCCAGTGAGGTCGACCATGGAACCACGACGACTCCGCAAGCACGGCCTGTACGATCCGGCTCACGAACACGATGCATGTGGCGTCGGTTTCGTCGCCAACATCAAAGGCAAAGCCACCCACACGATCATCGAGCAGGGCCTCCAGGTCCTCGAGAACCTCACGCACCGCGGTGCGTGTGGCTGCGATGCCGATACCGGCGATGGTGCCGGCATTCTCGTGCAGATTCCGGATGCCTTTCTGCGGACCGCGTGCAGCGACCTGAGCATCACCCTGCCACCACGCGGTGAGTACGGCGTCGGCATGGTGTTCATCCCGGCCAACGACAGCGATCGCGATCGGTGCGTCCAGCTCTTCGAACAGGTCATTCGCGAGGAGGGTCAGCTGCTCCTTGGGTGGCGCCAAGTCCCCCTCGACACCAGTGCATGCGGCGAGCTCGCGCGCAGCGTGATGCCCGACATCCGGCAGGTGCTCATCGGTGCGGGCACCGGCATCGCCGACGACGCCGCGCTCGAACGCAAGCTCTTCGTCATCCGCAAGCGCGTCGAGTCGCTCGCGCGCGCGTCAGGCCTCTCCGACCCCGACGGCTTCTACATCCCCAGCCTCTCCTGCCGTACGATCGTCTACAAGGGACTCCTGCTGCCGACGCAGATGCAGGGGTTCTTCCGGGACCTGACCGACCCCACATTCACGAGCGCGCTCGCGCTCGTACATCAGCGCTTCAGCACCAACACCCTCCCCTCGTGGGATCGGGCGCATCCGTATCGCCTCGTGGCGCACAACGGCGAGATCAATACCCTGCGCGGCAACATCAACTGGATGCACGCGCGGCAATCGATGTTCGCCTCGCCGTTATTCGGCGAGGACATGTCCAAGTTGTTCCCGATCATCCAGCCGGGAGGCAGCGACTCGTCGGGCTTCGACAACGCCCTCGAGCTCCTCGTACACACGGGGCGCTCACTGCCGCACGCGGTCATGATGATGATTCCCGAGGCGTGGCAAAAGCACGAAAGTATGTCGCCAGAGAAGCGCGCCTTCTACGAGTACCACGCCTGCATGATGGAACCGTGGGATGGTCCCGCCTCGATCGCCTTTAGCGACGGCACCGTGATCGGCGCCGTCCTCGACCGCAACGGCCTCCGCCCCTCGCGCTACGTCGTCACCAAAGACGGCCTGGTCGTGATGGCGTCGGAGGTCGGCGTCCTCGAGATCCCACCCGAGAACGTCGCGTCGAAGGGACGTCTGCAACCGGGACGCATGTTCCTGGTGGATACCGCGCAGGGGCGGATCATCGACGACACCGAGCTCAAGAACGGCATCGCGAACCAAGCGCCCTATCGAGAGCGTCTCGACAGCAACCTGCTGCGTCTCGACGACGTGCCCGCGCCACCGGCCGACACCGTTGCGCCCTACACGGACGAGGGGCTCCTCACCCGCCAGCAGGCCTTCGGGTACAGCATCGAAGATCTCCGGATCCTCATGGGCCCCATGGCCGTGAACGGCCAGGAAGCGATCGGCTCGATGGGCACCGACACGCCGCTCGCCGTGCTTTCTGACAAGCCCCAGCTCCTCTACGGCTACTTCAAGCAGCTCTTCGCGCAGGTCACGAATCCGCCGATCGATCCGATTCGCGAAGAACTCGTGATGTCGGTCAAGGCCACTATCGGGTCCGAGCAGAATCTGTTCGACGAGAGCGCGGCGCATTGTCGTCAGCTCGAACTCGAGCATCCCGTCATCGACAACACCGAGCTGGCAAAGATCAAGGCGCTCGACGGCCCGGGCCTACGCACCGCGACGTTGCCGATGGTGTTCCCGGCGCGTGACGAGGGGAGCGGGCTCAAGGCGGCACTCGAGAGGCTCTGCCGTGACGCCCAGACCGCGGTCGAGAACGGCGCAACGATCCTAGTGCTCTCCGACCGCGGTATGAACGCGGACCAGGTGGCGATTCCGAGCCTGTTGGCCACGGCCGCGGTGCACCATCACCTCATTCGGGCCGGCACACGGACCCGCTGCGGCCTCGTCGTTGAATCGGGGGAGGCCCGCGAGGTCATGCACTTCTGCCTCCTGATCGGCTACGGCGCGGGAGCGATCAATCCCTACGTCGCCTTCGAGACGGTCACCGATATGCTTCGCGAAGGCACGATCACTTGCGACTCGCCCGCGGAAGCCCTCGCGCACTACGTCAAGGCCACCGACAAGGGCATCCTCAAGGTGATGACCAAGATGGGTATCTCCACGGTACAGAGCTACCGGGGCGCCCAGATCTTCGAGGCCATCGGCCTGAATCGCACCCTGATCGACGCGCACTTCACCGGCACCCCCTCGCGCATCCAGGGAATCGGCCTCGATGCCCTCGCTCGCGAGGCGCGGGCGCGCCACCGCGAGGCGTTCGAGGTCGCCCCCGAGCTCGACGGCGAGCTCCAGGTCGGCGGGCAGTATCAGTGGCGGCGCCGCGGCGAGTTTCACATGTACAACCCGAACAGCATCGCCAAGCTGCAGCATGCCGTCCGGGCGGGCAACTATCGCATGTACAAAGAGTACGCCGAGCTCGTCAACGACGAGAGTCGGCACATGGCGACGCTGCGAGGCCTGCTCCGCTTCAGGCGAAGCGCGCCGATTCCCCTCGACGAGGTCGAGCCGGCCAGCACCATTGTGACGCGCTTCAAGACCGGCGCCATGTCGTTCGGCTCGATCTCACGCGAGGCACACGAAAATCTGGCGATCGCCATGAATCGCCTCGGCGGCAAGTCGAACACCGGCGAAGGCGGAGAGGATCCCGAGCGCTTCGTGCCGCTGCCCAACGGCGACTCACGCCGCAGCGCCATCAAGCAGGTCGCCTCGGGGCGCTTCGGTGTCACCAGCCACTACCTCGTCAACGCCGATGAGCTCCAGATCAAGATGGCCCAGGGCGCCAAGCCTGGCGAAGGCGGCCAGCTCCCGGGCCACAAGGTCGACCAGTACATCGCCAAGATCCGCTACTCGACCCCGGGGGTCGGCCTCATCTCGCCGCCACCACACCACGACATCTACTCCATCGAAGATCTGGCGCAGCTCATCCACGATCTCAAGAACTCGAACAACCAAGCGCGTGTGAGCGTCAAGCTGGTTGCCGAGGTCGGCGTCGGGACCGTTGCGGCGGGCGTCTCCAAGGCCAAGGCGGACGTCGTCCTCATCAGCGGCCACGACGGCGGCACCGGCGCGTCGCCGCTGACCTCGACCAAGCATGCCGGAGCCCCGTGGGAACTCGGCCTCGCTGAAACTCAGCAGGTGCTCGTCATGAACGACCTGCGAAGTCGGATTCGGGTCGAGACGGACGGCCAGTTGAAGACCGGGCGCGACGTCGCCGTCGCGGCCCTGCTCGGCGCCGAAGAGTATGGCTTCGCATCCGCCGCGCTGGTGGCCTCGGGCTGCATCATGATGCGTGTCTGCCATCTCAACACGTGTCCCGTCGGCATCGCCACTCAGGACCCCGTGTTGCGCAAGAAGTTCTCGGGGAAGCCCGAGCATGTAGTGCACTTCATGACGTTCATCGCCGAGGAACTCCGGGAGATCATGGCCGAGCTCGGCTTCCGTACCGTCGACGAGATGGTCGGACGCGTCGACATGCTGGAGATGCGCGACGCCATCGACCACTGGAAGGCACGCGGCATCGATCTGAGCGAAATCCTGACGGTCCCGACCGGGTGGCGTGACACCGCGCTGCACTGCACCGGACCGCAGGACCACGGACTCGAGCAGGCGCTCGACAATCAACTGATCGAACTCTGCATGCCTGCCCTCGAGCACCGGACGCCCGTCGAACACACGCTGCCCATCCGCAACGTCAACCGGACGGCATGCACGATGCTCTCTGCCGAGATCTCACGTCGGCACGGGCGGGAGGGCTTGCCCCCGGAAACCATCAAGTTGCACTTCTCCGGCTCGGCGGGGCAAAGCTTCGGCGCCTTCATGGCACCAGGCATCTCGGTGACCATCGAGGGGGACGCCAACGACTACGTCGGCAAGGGCATGTCTGGCGGCCAGATCGTCGTCGCCCCACCGCCGGGTGCGACCTTCGTCCCGGAGGACAACATCATCGTCGGCAACGTGTCGCTGTACGGCGCCACGGGCGGCGAGGTCTTCTGTCGCGGACAAGGTGGCGAGCGCTTCGCGGTCCGCAACAGCGGTGCCACCGCCGTCGTCGAGGGGGTTGGCGATCATGGCTGCGAGTACATGACGCGTGGCCTCGTCATCGTCCTTGGCAAGACCGGACGAAATTTCGCGGCCGGCATGAGCGGTGGTGTGGCGTACGTGTTCGACGAGGATCGGAGCTTCGCGCCCAACTGCAACATGGGCATGGTCAGTTTCGATCCCATCGAGGAGGCGGACCGCACCCTCCTGAAGGACCTGATCCACCGACACTACGAGTACACAGGCAGTACCGTTGCCTGGCAAATGCTCTCTGGCTGGAAGGAGGCCACGCAGCACTTCGTGAAGGTCATGCCCGTTGAATACCGCAAGGTACTCGCAGCGGCGCATCTCGACACGGACGACGCGCGCGTAGCCGCAGTCTGACATGAGGACGACATGGGTAAAATAAGCGGCTTTCTCGAAATCTCGCGCGAGCTTCCGCCACGCCGGCCGGTGGCCGAACGCCTCAAGGACTGGCAGGAACTCGAAGGCAAGCTCTCCGACGAGAAGCTCCAGAGCCAGGGTGCGCGGTGCATGGATTGCGGCATTCCCTTCTGCCACAAGGGCTGCCCTCTCGGGAACATCATTCCCGACTGGAACGACCTCATCTATCGAGGGCGCTGGAAAGAGGCGATCGACCGACTGCACTCGACCAACAACTTCCCCGAATTCACCGGCCGCGTCTGCCCAGCTCCGTGCGAAGAGGCCTGCGTCCTCAACATCAACAACGACGCCGTCACCATCAAACAAATCGAGAAGCAAACCATCGACCATGCCTTCAAGGAAGGGTGGGTCGTACCGGTGCCCCCCAGCGTACGCACGGGCAAGAAGATCGCCGTGGTCGGATCGGGGCCGGCCGGACTCGCGGCGGCCGCCCAGCTCAATCGTGCGGGGCATTCAGTTGAGGTGTTCGAGCGCGCTGATCGGATCGGCGGCTTGCTGCGCTACGGCATCCCGGACTTCAAGCTCGAGAAGTCGGTCGTCGATCGCCGCTTGGAACAAATGCGGCAGGAAGGCGTCGTCTTCCATGTGAACGCCAACGTCGGCGCTGGCGTCCCCGTGGCCGACCTCCGCGCGAAGTTCGACGCCATCGTCCTCTCCGGAGGCGCCACCCAGGCGCGCGACCTGCCGATCCCCGGCCGCGAGCTGAACGGCATCCATTTCGCCATGGATTTCCTGCCGCAGCAGAACAAGAAGGTCGCCGGCGATACGGTATCGAATCAGCTGGTCGCGACGGGCAAGAACGTGATCATCCTCGGCGGCGGCGATACCGGATCGGATTGTCTCGGCACCTCCAATCGGCAAGGTGCGAAGTCGATCCACCAGTTCGAACTACTCCCGAAGCCGGCGGAAAGTCGCGCGGCTTCGGGCGTCGCCCCATGGCCCAACTGGCCGATGATTCTCCGTTCGTCGAGTTCGCACGAGGAAGGCGTCATCCGCGATTGGAGCCTGAACACCAAGCGCTTCACGGGCGACGCGGACGGCAACGTTCGGCAACTCCACGGCGTCCGCCTCGAGTGGAAAAAGGGCGACGACGGACGGATGCAGATGGAAGAGGTTCCCGGGAGCGAGTTCACGCTCGACTGCGAACTGGTGCTCCTGGCAATGGGCTTCCTCGGTCCGGAGCGCAAGGGCATGATCGGAGAGCTGGGAGTCGATCTCGATCAGCGCGGGAACGTTGTCGTCGGCGAAGACTACCAATCGAGCGTTCCCGGCGTATTCGCCTGCGGCGACATGCGTCGCGGGCAGTCCCTGGTGGTGTGGGCCATCTGGGAAGGCCGTGAGGCGGCACGCTCGGTCGATGCGCACCTGATGGGCCAGACCTTCCTGAAGGCCAGCCCCGACTGGTAACCCGCGCCGCTCGCACAACCCGTTCGGACCGCGCGTCTCCTATCGACTAGCGACCGCGCCTCAGGCGACGCGTGCGAGTTCGTCGACGACGACGGCTGCTGTCGGCTGGGCCGCGGGCTGCGGCATCGGCCGGGGCTCGACGAGCGGCCCACAACACGCGTCGCGATGCTTGCGCAAGCGGTCACGGATCATTCCGCGGCAATCGCCGCAGCCTGCGCCCGCGCCGCAACGCCGAGCCACGGCGTTCACGCTCCGGGCTCCACCGTCGATGACGGCATCGAGCTGCCGCTCACTCACGTTTGCGCATACACAGATCGTCACGGTGCGTTCCTAGTAGCGAATTTGAGAATCATTATCAATATCAATACGACGGAAAAACTCAGGCTTGCCAGAAGCCCCGCTACTCTAGGGACTTGGCAGGTTGGGCTGGGCCGCGGGCACCTGGCAGACGCCTCATCAGATGTTCAAAGCCCGTTTGCCGACGGCCAACGCAGCCTCCTTGATGGCCTCCGGCAGTGTCGGATGAGCGTGCGCGGAGCGCGCGAGGTCCTCGGCGCTGGCGCAGAACTCGACCGCGACCGCGGCCTCGGCAATCAGGTCCGACGCCCGCGGACCGAGAATGTGGAGGCCGATGATCCGGTCGGTCTTCGTGTCGGCCAGGATCTTCACGCCACCGTCGGTCTCGTTCATGCACCGCGCGCGACCATTGGCCATGAACGGAAATGCACCGAGCGTGAAGTCCTTCCCCTCTGCCGTCGCCTGCTCCTCGGAGAGGCCCACGCTGGCAAACTCGGGCCAGGTATAGACGACGTTCGGGATGGCCTCGTAGTTCACATGCGCCGCGTGCCCCGCCATCATCTCGACCGCGGCCACGCCCTCGTCCTCGGCCTTGTGGGCCAGCATCACGCCCCCGATGACGTCGCCAATGGCAAAGATCCCCGGAATACTGGTCTCGAAGCGGGCGTTGACGCCCACGAAGCCGCGCGCGTCGCACGTCACACCGACAGTCTCCAGGCCGAGCCCCTCCGTATACGGCCGTCGACCGACCGCCACCAACACGACATCGGCCTCTTCGACACTGGACTCGCCCTCGGCGTCGAGCGTAATGCGGACACCGACCTCGGTACGCTCGAAGCCTGTAGCCTTGGTCCCAAGCTTGAAGATCAGGCCCTGCTTCTTGAGGGCGGCCTGCAGCTGCGCACCCATCTTCCGATCCATTGCCGGCACGATGCGATCGAGAAACTCAACAACCGTCACGGTCGCACCGAGGCGACTCCAGACTGAACCGAGTTCCAGACCCACCGCCCCCGCACCGATGACCAGCATACGCTCCGGCACACGCCCGAGCTTCAACGCCTCAGTCGAGCTCACGATGCGCTCTCCATCGAACGGCAACGCCGGAAGCGGTGTGGGCTTGCTCCCGGTCGCAATCAGGATGCGAGTCGTCTCGAGCAGGCGCTCGCCGTCGGGTGTCGAAACTGCGACCTGGGTGGCGCTCTTGATGGTGCCGGCGCCCGTCACTCGCTCGATCGTGTTCTTCTTGAGGAGCCCGACCACGCCCTGGGTCAAGGCGCGGACGACCCGATCCTTGCGCTTCATCATCGCCGCGAGATCGAGCCCGACCCCCTCGACGGTGACACCGTGTGTGGCGAGCCCATGTTGCGCCGTATGGTAGTGCTCGGACGAGTCGAGCAGCGCTTTACTCGGAATGCAGCCCACGTTCAGGCAGGTGCCACCAAGCGTGGGGTAGCGCTCCACACAGGCAACCCGCATGCCGAGCTGCGCGGCGCGAATGGCCGCGATGTAGCCGCCGGGCCCCGAACCAACGACGACCAGGTCGAACCGTGCCTCAGCCATCACACCTCCAAGAGCAGCCGCGCTGGGTCCTCGAGACGCTCTTTGACCCGCACGAGAAAGGTCACCGCTTGCTCGCCATCGACGATGCGATGATCGTACGACAGCGCCACGTACATCATGGGTCGAATCACGATCTGGTCGTCTACCACGATCGGGCGTTTCTCGATCTTGTGCATGCCGAGGATGCCGCTCTGCGGTGGATTGAGGATTGGCGTGGAGAGCAGCGATCCGTACACACCGCCGTTCGAGATCGTAAACGTCCCGCCAGAAAGATCGCCGATGCTGAGCTTTTTGTCGCGCGCCAACCGGGCCAGACGCCCGATCTCCGCCTCGATCTCGGCAAAGTTCATGCGGTCCGCATGACGCACGACAGGCACGACGAGCCCACGCGGCGTCCCCACGGCGACGCCGAGATGGACATCGCGACGATACACGATGGCCTCCTCACGGATCTCCGCGTTGATCGCGCGTACGTCACGCAGCGCGGCGATACACGCACGCGCGAAAAACGACATGAAGCCGAGCGGAACGCCATGCCGCTCCTTGAAGCGCTCTTTCTGCGCGCTCCGCAGCGTCATCACCGCCGTCATGTCGATCTCATTGAACGTGGTGAGAATCGCCGCCGTATGCTGAGCTTGGACCAGGCGCTCGGCGATGCGTTTGCGCATGAGGGTCATCGGCACGATCTCTTCGTCGGCCTCTGGCACCGGCGCAGCGGCATCGCGAGGGGCCGACGTGATCGTCGGGGGAGCAGTCGGAGGCTCGACGCGAGGCGCGGAGCCCCCGCCCGCCTCCAAATGCGCAAGCACGTCGGCCTTGGTCAGCCGCCCGCCCTTACCGGTCGCCGTGATCGTCGCGGGGTCGAGCTGATGTTCGTCGATGAGATTCCGGACCGCGGGACTGAGCGGTCCGAGCGGACGCGATGTCGTGGTCTCTGGCGCGCGTGTGGCGGCGGGCGACGACTCGCCGAGCGGCGAAACCGGCGGGGCGCTTGCCGCCGCCTCGGGCTCGGGCTTGGACCCAGCCTCGGGCGCAACCCGCCCCTCGCTCGGCTCGAGGGTCGCAATCAGATCACCGACCTGCACCGTCTCTCCGGCCTGCTTGACGATACGGAGGATGCCCGCGCGCTCCGCTGGCAACTCCATGGCGGCTTTGTCGGTCTCGAGCTCCAGAAGCAGATCGTCCTGCGCGACGAGATCGCCGTCCTGCTTCAACCATTGGGCGATCACCCCTTCGGTGACGGATTCACCGAGCGGCGGAATGCGAACCTCGACAGCCATGAGCACTCGTCAGCGTGTGAACGCACGCTGAACGAGATCGGCCTCCTCTCCCTGATGGATCTTGAACGAGCCGCTGGCAGGGCTGGCCGCCGCCGGACGCCCGCAGTACGTCAGTTCATGCGTGGACGGTACGACGAGGCGGAGGCGATGATACACGAACTGCCAGGCCCCCATGTTCCACGGTTCCTCTTGAACCCACACCACTTGGCGCGCATTGGGATAAGCCCCCAGAAGCTCCGCGACCTCGTCCTTGGGGAAGGGGTAGAGCTGCTCGAGGCGTACGATCGCCGTCGTGGTATTCTCGCGCTCCTCGCGCCCGACGCGGAGCGCGTAGTAGACCTTGCCCGAGCAGAGGAGCACCCGCGTCACCTGCTCGCGCGCCAGCGCGTCCGTGTCGGCGGCCGGATCGTCGATGACGGTCTTGAACGCCGCATCGGTGAACTCGGTCAACGGCGACACGGCGAGTTTGTGCCGCAACAAGCTCTTCGGACTCATGATGATCAACGGCTTGCGGAACGGGCGATGGATCTGGCGGCGAAGCGCGTGGAAGAGCTGCGCCGGCGTCGTCAAATTGCACACCTGCATGTTGTCCTCGGCACACAACTGCAGGAAGCGCTCGAGCCGGGCGCTCGAATGCTCCGGCCCCTGCCCCTCGTAGCCGTGGGGAAGCAACAGCACGAGGCCGCACATCCGCTGCCACTTCGATTCTGAGCTCGAGATGAACTGGTCGATGACCACCTGCGCGCCGTTGGCAAAGTCCCCGAACTGAGCTTCCCAGATGACCAATTTGTGGGGATCCGCCAGGCTGAAGCCGAACTCGAATCCGAGCACGGCGTTCTCGGAGAGCATGCTATCGATCACATAGAAGCGCCCCTGATCCTCGCGAATGTGATCGAGTGCCACCCACGGCTCGTTGGTCTTGGCGTCCCGAAGTACCGCATGCCGATGGCTGAAGGTCCCGCGGCCGCTATCCTGCCCGCTCATCCGCACCGTCGTGCCCTCGATCAACAGCGACCCGATGGCCAGCGCCTCCCCGCAGCCCCAATCAATTGCGGTGCCGGCCTCGACCATCGCGACGCGTGCTTCCATGAGCTTGGCGGCACGCGTGTGCGGCGTGAACCCGTCCGGGTAGTGCACGCTCGCGGCGGCGATGCCACGGAGGGTGTCGGCGGGCACACGCGTATCCGCGCTCCAGTCGTCACCGGCCCAGCCGAGGCCGTCCCAGAGGCCCCCAAAAGCGAAGACCTGCTGCTTGGGCATGAAGTCACGGGCATAGTTGTGCGCGTCGTCGAGCAGCTCGCGAAACTCTTTGCGGCGGCGCTCGAACTCGGACGTCTCGAGAACCCCGGCTGCGATCAGCCGCTCTGCGTACAACGCGAGCGTCGTCGGATGCTCGACCACTTTCGCGTACAGCGTCGGCTGCGTGAAGGTGGGGTCATCAAGCTCGTTGTGGCCGTGACGCCGGTAACACACGAGGTCGATGATGACGTCACGCTTGAACCGCTGCCGGAACCCGATCGCCAACCGGGCCGCTTGCACAGCCGCCTCGGGATCGTCGCCGTTCACATGCAACACGGGCGCCTGCACGATCTTGGCGACGTCGCTCGGGTACGAGGTGATGCGATACGAATCGGGCGATGTCGTAAAGGCGATCTGGTTGTTGACGATGATGTGAACCGTACCGCCGGTCCGGAAGCCGTCGAGCTCGGACAGACCCAGCGTCTCCGACACGACCCCCTGCCCCGTGAACGCGGCATCTCCATGCATGAGGACGGGCACGACCTGCGTCCGGTCGGTATCACCGAGTCGATTCTGCTTGGCGCGGACCATCCCCTCGATGACCGGATCGATCGCCTCGAGGTGACTCGGATTGGCAGACAGCGACAGATGCATGCGGTCGCCGTTGCGACTGACGTAGTCGTGCGAGTAGCCGAGATGGTACTTCACATCGCCGGCACCCATGGAGTCCATGGCGAGAAAGCTGCCCTCGAACTCCGCCAGGATCATCTCGTAGGGCTTGCGCAGGGTGTTTGTCAGCACGTTCAAGCGGCCCCGGTGCGGCATGCCAATGACCATCTCGTGCGCGCCGAGCCGCCCCGCTTCCTCGATGACCGTGTCGAGGAGTGGGATCAATGCGTCCGCGCCCTCAAGAGAGAACCGCTTCGCCGTGGGATAGCGCCGCTGCAGGAACTGCTCGAACCCCTCCGCGGTCACGAGCAAATCGAGGACCTTCAGCTGATGCGCCGGCGCCAGCTCCGGGTCGTTGGAGGTCGGCTCCATTCGCTCCTGGAGCCACTGTCGTTGCTCGAGGTCCTGGATATGCAGATACTCGACCCCGAGGGTCCGACAGTAGGTCGCACGCAGCCGATTCGTCAGCTCTCGCAGGGTGGCCGTCGGGCAGCCCCGGAAACTCCCGCACTCGAAAACGCGATCGAGATCGTGCTCCGTGAAGCCGAACTCGGAAGGCTGCAGCAACGGATGCTGCCGGTCGGACGCGTCGAGCGGATCGAGCTGTGCGACCAGGTGACCGAGTTCACGGTAGGAGTGCACCAGGTCGAAGACGCCAACGACCGGTGCGGCGCCGCCAGGCTCCTCCCGGGGCACGGCATCGACGCGTAGGCGCGCACCAGCCCCGTTTCCGTTGGCTCCCATCTCGAACCCGGCGAAGAACAGCGCCCAGTCGGGCTCCACCGAGTTCGGATCCGCCTGATACCGTCGATACTGTTCCTCGACGTAGGTGGCGTTCGCGCGGGTGACCAGATCGAGGTCGGGCATGGCTCGGTGTGTTCTACCGGTTGTAGCGCGCCGTGGCCAGGAAACCGCTCGTCGGCCCCGGGACGATGCGGGGCGCTAGTAGGCGGGGGGCTGCCACGGCGGAACGGGTCGCGAGATACGCGCGAACGTGCGCTCGGCTCTGCGGATATCGCGGGCGGCACGCCGCGCAAGCCGCGGAGCGCACGGGCCCACCGCGCACCGGCCGTGAGCCGCGCGCGCATGCTGAAGCGCCTGCGCCGGGTCCCCGAAGGCTCGGCGACGATACAATCGTGCCTGATCGAGTTCGGTCCGGATCAGCACCGCCCGAGCACGTGCGGCCATCGGCCCGGTCGCGCCCTGCAAGCTGCGCATCACCTCGCCGTACGCCCCCAGCGCGTCGCCGTACCTGCGCCGGGAACGCATGTGGACGCGCGCGGTCCTCCGCAGGGCACGGGCTCGCTGCAGCATCCCGTCGTCGATCTCGCGCGGCGGGTACACCGGGAGCGGATACTCCAACGCCCCCCGCTCGCTCGTAGGCAGCCACACCACGGTCGGCGCCACCGCCGGGGTCGGCGCCGGGGGGGTCGGTGACGGCACCGGCTGCACACCGCCCGTTTTCATGGCTGCCCAGGTGGACAGATCATGCATATAGAAGTCGTCGAGTTCATCGCGTGGGAGCGCGCCCGCCGTAGAGAGTACGGCATCCTCGCTCACCGGAGTAATCGGAATCGTCACTGGAAACGCGACGACGACGTTCCCCGCGGCGCCATTCTCGTTGCCGGCCATGAAGACCACTCCATCGGGGAACCAGACCGCACGCGGTTGGTCGAAGAAATTGCCGATGACGTTCGCGCGCGCCCCGGCGACGATCTGCACGCCAGACTGCTCGTATTGCCGCACGACGTTGCCGCGCAGATCTCCGAGCGTCCCACCCGGTGTGGCACCGCCATCGATCGTCGGATTGCGCCGGAGATTCTTGTCCCAAAGATTCGCGTGTACGCTGATACGGTCGACACCGTACTTGACCAGCGCGCCGCCGCCGCACGTGCCCTTCGGACACACGGAACCACTCCCCGCGATATAGTTCCACGACAGCGTCACGTCCGTGACCATGAGACCGCCGAACCCGGTCACGTCGACACCTCCGTCGGCGCTGTTGGTGACGGAACAATGATCGATCACGATGTGGGCGATCGAGGCTCCGCGCTTGGGTGCGATCTGAATGCCGTCATTGGCCGCATTGCGCACTCGCAAACCACGTACGATGACATTGCTCTCGAACACGTTGATGACTCCGCCGCCACCGGCCACCGCGTCGCCCCAGAGCGTGATCCCGGGTGCCGGTGCCGAGAGTCCGTCGAGAGTGGTGTTGGCTGGCACGTCGACACCCTCGGCCAACGGGATATCCCCACCGATGGCGAAGAGGACGACACCGCCGCCGCCTTCGCGCGCCGCGTCGAGCGCACTGCGCAGCGAACCTGGCCCTGCCGGGGCCAAGGTTTCCACCCAGAAGACCGGACCGTCACCGCCCCCACGAGCGCCCTGCCCGAACCCGGTGTACACGCTTTCGAGCGACTGCGCCGACGCCCCGGGAAACGCGCGGGCCATTGCGCGTTGCGCCGGGCCCACCGCGGGTGCGGTCGCGTACACAGGACTACAGGCCAGACACGACCCAACGGTCATGGCTGCCGCGAACGCTCCCACCCAGTGCGTGCCCATGCGATGCATCGACTTCACACGCGAGCAGCAAGGCAGATGCCAGCCGCATAGCCCCTCGATACGGGAGGTTACGGCAAGAAGCGGTGGTGCACCGACACCTGGCGGCGCGTTCCCGCCACGCAGGCACCTTGT
>JAJCZP010000024.1 GCA_029262315.1 Deltaproteobacteria bacterium
TGACCTTCGACAACGGGCAGAGCGTCGTTGTCGACCCCGAGCACGTCTTCTACCGGAAGGGCATGGAGGAGTGTGTTGCGCGCTCGCTCACTGCTGGGGATATTCTCGAGACCAGTTTTCATTTTCCCGAGGGCTACGAGCTCGAGCGCAACGACGGCTCCCGGGAGCCGTCAGCGGGTGCCGTTTGCGTTGCCGGAGTCGAGGACGCGGGCACGGCGGACGTGTTCACCGGCGCCGTCAACGAGACAGCCACCTATTTCACGACCGCTGGCGTGCTCTGCAAGGCGTAGTCCGGGTACCTGTTCTCCGCGGCACAGAGGTGCCCCGGGGCTAGCTCGTCATCTGAGGCCTCGCGGTGGTTTCGCGATGCCGGACGCGCTGAGGGAGCATGAGGAAGCGTTTTTCGCAGCTTGGAACGTCGCTGGTTCTGCTGGTGATCACCGCCATCGCGCTCGTGTGGTTGAGTCCCGCCGTCCAGGACTCGCTGTTGACGGTCGTCGCTGGTCGCGCGATCGAGGGCGGGGCCGGTGCGCGCCTGCACGAGACCGAGGGAATGCGGATTCTCTTGTGCGGCACCTCGTCGCCGCTGCCGCACCCCACGCGGCGCAAGGCCTGTGTGGCCGTATTCGCTGGAGGCAAGTTCTACGTCGTGGATACGGGGCCCGGCTCCTGGAACAATTTCGCGCGCTGGCGGGTCGCGGGGGAGCGGATCGGCGGCATCTTCTACACGCACTATCATTCGGATCACATCGGGGCCCTCGGCGAGTTCAACATGCAAACCTGGGTTGCGGGCCGGCCCGAGCCGCTCAAGATCTATGGGCCCCCCGGCGTACGTCGGCTCGTCGCCGGGTTCGCGGAGGCGTACGCGCTCGATATCGACTATCGCGTCGCGCATCACGGCCGCGATTTCCTCTCACCGGATCGGAGCGCGATGGAGGCTGTCCAGTTCGCGCTGTCGAGCGGGAGCACCGCTGCCAGCCGTGATACCCCTGTCTTCGAGGAGGGGGAACTCACCGTCACGGCGTTTCCGGTCGACCACGATCCGATCAAGCCGGCCGTAGGGTATCGCTTCGACTATCGTGGTCGTTCCGTTGTCGTCAGTGGCGATACGGTGAAGGACGGGCGGCTCATCGCGCAGGCGCGCGGGGTCGATGTGCTCGTGCACGAGGCGCAGGCATCACACATCCTCGGGATTCTGCGCAAGGTTGCTGATCGGGCGGGGCGCGCGCGGATCGTCACGATCATGGACGATATTCTCGACTACCACACGACTCCCATCGAAGCCGCCGAAGCGGCCAACGAGGCGGATGCGAAGCTCCTGGTGCTGTACCATCTCAACCCACCGCCGCCGACGACGCTGATCGAACGTGTTTTCATGCGCGGCGTCGACGAGACGCGACCCGAAGGTGTCATCCTGGCGGATGACGGCTTAGTCCTCGAACTGCCCCCAGACTCCCCCGAGATCACGATCAGCTGGCTCGACTAAGACGCCGCGCGGACGGGGGCGAACCGAGATCAAACAAAGACGCCGCGTCGCGTTGCCAGGAGCGCCGTCAGGTTGCGATCGACCGCCGCGCGCAGGGTCTCGGTGAGGGTGCGCACGGCTTCCTCATCGGCGTTCGGGCCCGGCGGCATGATCGGGGCACCGAACCGAATGTGCCATTTCGTCGGGAATGGGAGGGCCCCTGCGACACCGCACAGCGGGAAGAGAGGCGTCACGGGGATCCACGGTACGCCGACCAACGCTCCGGCACGGTACAGGCGGGCGATGACGGGATAGGCCTCTTCGGCGCCGACGATGGCCACCGGGACGATTGGAGTTCCCGTTCGGAGTGCCAGCCGCGCGGTTCCCGAGCGGAACGGTCGCAGTTGGTAGCGCTCCTGCCAGGTCTTTTCGAGGCCGTGGACGCCCTCGGGGAACATGCCGACGGCTTCGCCTCGCTCGAGGAGCGCTTCGGCGTTCCGCAGCGATGCAGGAACGGCGCCAAAGCGTCGATAGAAAGTTGGCAGCAGGGGAAGCTGGTCGACGAACCGATCGTACAAGACGCGGAGGCGACGTCGCGCGGGGTGACGCTTCGCGAGTATAGCCGCGAGCATGGCGGCGTCGGCGGGGACCGCCCCTGAATGATTCGCGGCGAGGAGAACTGCGCCCTCGGCGGGGACGTGTTCGAGTCCCTCGATGGCGATGCGCCAGTAGTGATCGGCGAAGAAGGAGAGCAGGGGGAGCCAGCGCGCATGGAAGACGGGGTCGAGTCCAAACGGGTCGGGTTGCGGAGGCCGCGCTGCGTGGGGGAGGGCCTGCGTCAGGTTCGGAGCCGGCTCGGGATCATGCCGGCCGGCGCGGGCGGCAAGGCTCGCGAGTCGACGGCGGGTGACGATGACGTCCGGGTTTGCGATCGCGGCCAGTGGGGCCAGGACCTGTTCGCTGGCCGCCGTAGAGACATAGGCAAGCTCGAGTGTGAGGGGGCCCGCGCCTCGTGCGGTGAGGGTCTCGATGTCGTGGCGCACGCGCTCGATACCACTGTCGTCAACGTTGGCGACGAACGCGGATCCGAGGGAGGTCGCCGTCGATCGAATGGTGACCGTCATCAAGCCGAGCGGGGCCGGGCCCGCGACCGATGCGCGGGGTGTCGAGTCGGGATGGGCGAGCATGGAGGGGTGACGGTAGGTACTCTTGCGGCGAGCTGACGCTTTGTCAACGCGGCATGTGTCGATCTCTGGAGACCGGCATGCTAGACGAGATCGCCTACGGGGCATGCGAGTTTATCGGACGGCGTACGTCATAGGCGAGCTCGGCAAAGGCGGTGCCGAGTACCAGCTACACGAGCTGCTGCGACAGCTGGATCGAGAGCGCTACGAGCCGCGGATCTTTGCGCTGGCCACCGGCGGCTATTGGGCGGAGCCGATTCGGCGTCTTGGCATCACGGTCGAGGAGTTCTCGCGCGGTCGTTCCGCTGACCCACGTCGCTTGGTTGCCCTGCGGCGTGCGCTCCGCGCGTTCAGGCCCGACATCCTGCACACCATCATGTGGTCCGGGAACTCGTATGGACGCATCGCCGCGCTGGGTCTTGGCGTGCCGGTGGTGATCGCCGCGGAGAGGAATGTTCTTCGCCTTCCCGGTTGGCAGGTCGGTGTCGAGCGCGCTCTCGATCTCATGACGGACGCGTACCTCGTCAACTCCGAGGCGATCGCCGTCGAGCTGACCGAGCATGGAGGACTTCCGCGGAACAAGATTACGGTCATCGAGAATGGGATCGATCTCACGGCGATGCCGGCGTTCGAGCCCGATCGTCGCGCCGCGCGGATTGCCGCCGGGCTCGATCCGTCGCGTCGCGTGGTGGCGCAGGTGGGACGGCTGACGGCGCAGAAGGACTATCCCACGTTCTTGCAGGCGGCGGCGACGATTGCACCCGACTACCCGGATGTTGACTTTCTGGTAGTGGGCACCGGCGAGTTGCGCGCCGAGCTGGAGGCGCTGTCGAGTAGGTTGGGGCTCAACGATCGCGTGCGCTTCATGGGCCTTCGCCACGACGTCAAGGCGTTGCTCGGCGGGGTCGACGTCCTGACGCTGACTTCGCGCTTCGAAGGGTTGCCGAACGTCGTTCTCGAGGCGATGGCGGCTGGCGCGGTCGTTGTTGCCACCGACGTGGGGGGGTGTGGTGAGGTGATCCTGCCCGACGTAACCGGACTGCTCGTCGGCCCCGGACAACCCGACGTCGTGAGTGATGCCGTGCGGCGGGTCCTCGACGATCCGACGTGGGCACGATCCGCCGCGCTGGCGGCGCGCCGTCGTATCGAGGAGCGGTTCTCCGTCGAGACGATGGCGACTCGGACGACAGACGCGTACGCCACCTTGCTCGCACGTCGGCTGACGTCCTGACATTCAGGAGTTTGGATGGTAACTTCCGCCTCCATGGGGCCGCAGGGCACTGCACAGGCTGGACGGGCGCTTCGCGTGGCCTACGTGATTCCGGCGTATCCGCCATTGGCGTCGCAGCCGTTCGTCGTCAACGAGATGATCGAGGTGCAGAACGCCGGAAACGAGGTGGTGGTTCTTCCGCTGTACGCCGGGAAGTCAGGGCGCACGCCGCACGGAACCTTCGCACGTCTGCACCCGACGGAAGTCCTGTTTCCCGCGACGATCAGTGGGGCACTGCTCCTTGGCGCGCTGGCGACCTTCCTGCGGCAGCCCATTGTGACGTTGCGGACGTTGGCGGGGGCACTCCGCCACGCCTGGGTCAGCCCGATCGCGGTGCTGCGGTTTGCCTCGATCGTGCCGCGAGCCCTGGCGGCGGCGCCGGCGCTCCGCCGTCTAGGTGTGGACCGTATCCATGCGCACTTCGCCACCCTGACGGCTGATTGCGCCGCTGTCACGAGTGCGCTGAGCGGCATCCCTTTCTCGTTTACCGCGCACGCGTACGACATCTATTCCCAGGAGCCGCGTGTGCGGAACGAGACGCTCAGGTGGAAGCTCAAGCACGCGTCCCAGGTGTTCACGGTGAACTGTTTCGCGCGAGACATGCTCAGGAAACAGCTCCCGGCCGAGAAGCACGCTGCGGTTCGGACCGCGTATGTGGGTATTCCGGTCGATCTGTTCGACGCTCGACCCGCGCTCGACCGTGGAACGTGCCTGCAGCTGCTGTGCGTGGCGCGGCTGTGCGAGAAGAAGGGCCTCGATACCCTCGTCGAGGCTTGTGGCGTGCTGCGCGACCGTGGCCTCGCCTTCGTCCTGCGGATCTTTGGTGGCGGACCGCTTCTCGAGGAGTTGGCAGCGCAGATCGTCCGACTCGATCTGGTAGAGAGCGTCCTGCTTCGTGGCAGCATTACCCAAGAGGACGTTGCGCGGGAAATGGCAGCGTGTCACGCGTTTGTGATGCCCTGTCGGCGTGACCGGATGGGGGACATGGACGGGATTCCCACAGTGTTCATGGAAGCGATGGCCACCGGTCGGCCCGTTGTCAGCTGCGCGGTTTCTGGTGTGCCGGAGCTCGTTCACGATGGTGAGACAGGTCTCCTGGTGCGGACGAACGATCCGGTAGCGTTGGCCGATGCGATCGAGCGCCTCGCCGCCGACGACCAGTTGCGTGTGCGTCTCGGGAAGGGAGCGCGCGCGCTCGTCGAGGAGCAACACGATCAGCGGCGGACGGCGGCGCGTTTCCTCGCGGCACTCTCCGCGGGCATCACCGGGGGCGATCCCGACCGTACGGTCGGGGCCGCGACCCGGCAGGGTGCCGATGTTCTTTCTTGACAGTCCGCCTGGGGTCGGTCACTGAAGAGCCATGCCCGACATGCGCCGACGGAGCGAGGACATCGTGCGCTACTACGGCGAGCTGAGTCGTCGGGTGGCCAGTAGCGGGATCGAGGGCATTCCACAGCTGCTGGAGGTCGAGAAGCAGCTCGAGATGGCGATGGCCGAGGTTGCGTCCCAGGAACTCAATTGGGTTGCTGACGAGCTACGACGTCTGCTCGACGAACTGGTCCAGATGGACGCGAAGTTGCAGAGCCTGCGTGAGCTGAAAATGATGATGAACGGGGTCGCCGGTGACGGGGACGGTGTAGGTACGCGGCGCTCGCTTTTCTGAGTCCCCCAAGCCCCACGGCTGAATCTGCGCAACAGATACAGCGAATCGTGCAGATTTGCCTGGTGAGCAAGCTTGGTGCAGTCGTGGGAGTGCCTGAAATAGCACGAGATTTCGGCGAACGCTCTATCGCTCGTGGCACTGGAATTGCTGTGCGAAGCCCAATGGGCTCCGGCCCGCCCCCCACCAGCCTGAGGAGACCGCCCTGTGACCCAGGAGATCCGAGAACTCATCGACCGCATTCTGTCCTCCTACGACGAGATCGACGGCAGGTTCAGCACAGCTGGCGGGCTCGGCAGCCTGTTGAGCCTCTACGAGCAGATTCGCCGTGAGCTCGATCGCGTGTCGTTTCAGGAACTCGACCGCATGACCGGCGAGATCAAGAACGTCATCGAGGCGCTGTTGACGATCGACTACGAACTCCGAAAGATTCAGAATCTGAAGCTGGTGTTCGAGTCACGTGCAGAGCAGGCCAACGAGTAGGCGCGTTCCGGCAAGACTGGCTCCTATCTGGCGCATACGCATGGTCAGGTAGGCCCCTAGAATGGTAGAATCCCCGTAGTTTCCTGGGGTTAGGCGTGCAGATTGTGGGTTGAAAGGCCCTAGGGCCTATGCCTACAATTCTCTCGTGCCGACTCGCGTTCTTGCAAGAAACCGCAGATGCACAGGGTTCGTTTTGCTCGGAATGGGGCAAAACCGCCTATGAGTGCCTCGCGTCAACGTTCGCACGGGCTCGAGCCCGACGTGTCTGGCGACGAGGCACGAACCGAGCAGGGAAGCCTCGTGGTCGTGCAAGAGCGCGTGCTTGGTGAGATTACCCATGAACTCGGGAACTTCTTCCACAAGCTCTATTACTGGTCCGACTACATCAAGAGCGAGGGGAACGGTACCGGGGGCGCGCTCGGTACGGGCAAGGGCGATTCGACAGCGGGCCACATGCTCGAGCGTACGATTTCGAACCTCGAGGAGTTCCTGAAGGTCGCGCTCGAGTACTTCCATCCGATTACGCTCAACTTTACAAAGCTACCCGTCACGGAACTTCTCGACGGGTTCATGTCCCATATTGGCGCACATCTGAACGGTAACGAGGTGCGGGTCTTCCGCGACGATATCGATCAGCCGGCGACGATCCTCGTCGACATTCCTCGGATCACGCAGGCGTTTCAGATCGCGCTCCGGAAGGTGCGGGAAGACTTGAAGTCTGGCGGTGCGCTCACCGTCAGTTTCGCGAAGGGGAATCGGCGGGAATTCCCCGGGTTGGAGGTACGGCTCGCTGTGGAGCCAGAGGCTACGGCCTCGTCGCTGCTACGTGGTGCGGAAGAGGGTGTGGAGTGGGCGGTGGCGCAAAAGCTGATCGAGCTTCACGGCGGTGAGATCGTCGATCGCGTGGACTCGAACGGGCAGAAGATCGTGCAGATCTTCCTGCCGCTATACGTCTAGGAGCCTGGGTTATGGATACGAGAATTCTGATCGTCGATGACGATCCACTGATCTGCCGCCAACTCGAAGATCTCTACACGTCGCAGCAGTATCTAGTCAGTAGCGCTGGCAACGCCTCGGAGGCTCTCCGGCTTCTCGGCGAGCATGACTTCTCGTTGGCGGTGGTCGACCTGCGCATTCCGGGCACCGACGGCATTGGCCTGACGCGTGAGATTCGGGAGCACTGGCCCGATCTCGACGTGATCATGATCACCGGCTACGCCAGCATCAAGGGCGCGGTCGAGGCCATCAAGCAGGGCGCGAGCGACTACATCACCAAGCCGTTCCAGAAAGAGGAGATCCTGCTCGCGACTGAGAAGGTGCTCGAAAAGCGCCGCTTGCTCGACGAGATCAACTATCTCCGCAATCAGCTCTCCAATCGCTACTCGTTTGCCAACATCGTCAGCCGCAACCGCGTCATGCACGACATCTTCGAGACCATCGAAGTGCTCGCGCAGAACGACGCGACGGTACTGATCACGGGCGAGTCCGGCACGGGTAAGGAGTTGGTGGCGCGGGCAGTCCACTATCAGGGTAAGCGCAAGTCCGGCCGTTTCGTGCCGATCAACTGCGCCGCCTTCCCCGATACTCTTCTCGAGAGCGAGTTGTTTGGTTATGAGCGCGGTGCGTTTACCGGGGCCGTGCACGACCGGGTTGGCAAGATCGAGCTGTCGAGCGGGGGGACGTTGTTCCTCGACGAAATCGAGAGCATCACGCTCAACATGCAGCTCAAGCTGCTGCGCGTCCTCGAGGAACGCGAGGTCGAACGTCTCGGTGGCAATCGCCGCATCAAGGTGAACATGCGCGTCATTGCCGCGACGAACGTCGAACTGCAGGAACTCATCGAGACCGGCGCGATGCGCGAAGACTTCTACTACCGCGTCAACGTCGTGCCGATCAAAATTCCGCCGCTCCGCGAGCGGATCGAAGACATCCCGCTGTTGGTCAGCGAGTTCTTGCGCAATAGCGACATGGCGCGTGAGCGCAGCCTGACGCGCGTGTCGAACAAAGCCTTGTCCGAACTCATGGGCTACGGCTGGCCGGGGAACGTGCGCGAGCTTGGCAACGTGCTCGAACGCGCGATTCTGCGCACGAACGGGCCCGTGATCCGCGAGGTCGATTTGCCGGGCACGGGCAAGCGGAAGGACATCGAGTCCCTGCGGCGTACCTACGACTACGAGGTGCCTTTGAAGGAGTACCTGCGACGCGCCGAGAAGGACTACTTGAGTCACGTGCTGCGGAAGAACCGAGGCAGTATCAACCAGAGCGCCAAGCACGCGCTGGTCGATGCCGCGACCCTGCACCGTAAGATGAAGCTGCACGGGTTGCAGCGCGATGATTTCCGGGGGCGGGAACGCAGCGAGCCGGATCAGGCGCTCGTCGGCTGAGGCCCTCGCCGCGCAGTTGATCGTCTGGGGAGAGGTCCATGTACCAAGCGTTTTTCGGGCTGCGGGAGAAGCCCTTTAACCTCACGCCGGACCCGAAGTTCCTGTACCTGAACTCGAGCTATCGGGAGGCGCTGGCCTCGCTCCACTACGCAATCGCGGAGCGTAAGGGCTTCGCCACGCTCGTTGGCGAGGCGGGGACGGGTAAGACGACGCTGCTCCGGCGGCTTTTGTCCGAACTGCCTCGCGATACCCGCAGCGTGCTGGTCATCAATCCCGCCGTCAGCTTCGAGGAACTCCTGCGCTTCATTCTGACGGATCTGGGTCGCCCGCCGACCCCTGGTACGACCAAGTTGCAGATGACCGAGGCGTTGAACGCCGAGCTTCTCGATACCCTGGCGCGTGGAGGCAACGTCGTCGTGTTGATCGACGAGGCCCAGGATTTGACGATTCCGGTGCTCGAAGAGCTTCGGCTGCTCTCGAATCTGGAGACGGCGAAGGAAAAGATCCTGCAGTTCGTTCTTGCCGGACAGCCCGAGTTCGAGTCGATGCTCTCGCGTCCGGAGATTCGGCAGCTTCGCCAGCGGATCGCCGTCAATGCGCGTCTGCGTCCGCTTGGGCGGCGCGAAGTGAAGTCGTACGTGGCCGCTCGGATCGCGGCGGCGGGTGGTGATGAGCGAGGACTGTTTCGCCCGCCGGCGCTGTACCGCCTCTGGCGATTCTCCGGTGGGGTGCCCCGTCTGGTTAACGTGGCGTGCGACAACGCGCTCGTGACGGCGTACGCGGCTGGGAAGAGGACTGTCAGCTGGAAGGGCATGGGCGAGGCTGTCCGGGATCTGTCTTCGGGCCGGCGTGGGTCCGGACGTGGCTTCGGTGTTCCCGCGGTTCGCTTCGGGACGATCGCCGCGGCAGCCATGCTCGGTGCGGGCGGCGCGTATGCCCTCTCGCATCTGGCCGCAGATTCAGAGACGCAGCCGCTGCGTGTCGTTGCTGCGCCAGTTGAGGTTCCAGCAGCCGCTCCGGTCGCGCATCCGGCCAGTGCGCGGCAACCAGGGGCATTCGGCGAACGGCCGACATCGACCGACGCTCGCTTCGGCGACGGGTCGCCCGCCGCCGCGGGCACCGCGCGGCGCAATGTGCGCGACGATGATGGCGGACAGCGGCAGTACGCGCGCGGAGGGCAGGAGTGGCAGCAACGAGCAGCTGCAGCTCCCGAGACACAGCCCCAGTATGGACGCGCGGAGCAGGATCAAGCACGTGCGGAGCAGGATCAGGCACGTGCGGAGCAGGATCAGGCACGCGCGGAGCAGGATCGACGGCGAGCACCGGAGCGGGATCGACGGCGAGCGGTTGTCCCCGCCGAGGACGTGCCGCGCCGTGATCCAGCATCCGGTGTCGTTCCGGACGGCCGCTACACGGCGGATGACGCGCGAAGAGTCGCGCCGGAGATGCGCGCGTCCGGCACCGCCGGCGGCGAAGGCGATCAGTATTCTCCGCGGGGGGCAGGGGCTGACGCCGATGGCCTGGCCGCGGACCGTGCCACCCCGCCTCCGGGGGAGCGAGGTCGGCCCGACGTCGCAATCGAGCCCGCCCGCAGGGTGGACACGCGGGTCCCTGAACGCGCGACGTCCGATCCGCGCGAAGCGGAACGCCTGGCGCGGGCTGATGCCCCGGTGGGCGCCAGTGCCAGCTACGTTCGAGTCGAGCGGGGCGACACCATCACCGCGATCGTGCAACGACACTACGGCTATGTGACTCCCGAACTCCTCGACGCGGTTCAGCGCGCGAATCCCGAGCTCAGGAACATTGATGTCATCATGGTCGGTGGGACGCTGGTGCTGCCGCCGACCAGCGGATAGCCGGCAGCCGGCTGGTGACCCAGCGGATAGCCGGCTGG
The DNA here is from genome assembly GCA_029262315.1 of Deltaproteobacteria bacterium. GTDB lineage: Bacteria > Desulfobacterota > Binatia > UTPRO1 > UTPRO1 > JAJCZP01. The sequence goes on from JAJCZP010000024.1 coordinate 10,341, forward strand.
ATTGGCGTAGAGGGCATGGACCGGGCTCCTCGACAGGCGTATGTTGCTTAACAGACCTCGTCTGCCGATCATGCCGGCGCAGCGACGAGCCCCTCGCGTCTCAATCAACCCGCTTATGACTACCTCGATCCGATCTTCGCTCGTTGTACTCGTCGCCGGGATCGCTGTGGTGATCCCGGTGTCGCTCCGGGCCGCGACGACGTGCACGACCGACTGCGCGCAGACCTCCTGTACGGTCGATTGTAGCGAGGCCGACGTGCGGGATGCCGTGGCCAAGGCCAATGCCTGTACCGGCGATGGCTCCTGGACGGGGCGCTCGATCAGTATTGCGACGCCCGGTTGCACAGTGTCGATGGTGAACGACGCGGCCGCGGCCACCGCGGTGCCGAACAGTTCCTGCGCGGGCGATCCCGAGGAGTTTGCCGTTTGCATTACCAACGACAACGTCCGCTTTCTCGGAGAGGGGGCGATCTTCGTCTACGACGGCGATGCCTTCTGTGGCCAGTGTGGTTCGGAGTGCCCGCCGCCGCAGCCGGGCCTCTTTACACTGAAGGGGAACAGCAACACGATCGAGAACCTGACGTTCCGATACTTTCCCGAAGGTATTCAGATTCGCGAAGGCGACAACCACCAGGTTCTCGACGTCACGAGCGACCGCATTTGCGAGGACGCCATCAGCGTGCAAGCCGGCGTTGGCCAGATCATCCGTGGGGCGACACTCGTGGGGAATCAGCTTCCCGACGCGGGTCGGGTGTGCGGCTTGTCCAATGGGACGGACGGCGCTTGCGGTACCGACAAAGCCGTGCAGATCAACGACGGCTCCGCCACCGTCATCGACTGTAGGTTCGAGACCATCAGCCAGCCGGTTGCGGCAGTTCGTGGGCAGCACTGGGTGACGGACAATGTCGTCGTTGGGAGTCTGAGTGACCACAACGTCTGCCAGTCGTTTTCGGTCTCCTCGGTGGCGCGGGTGACGTTTCGTGGCAACACGATGGATCACTGTAAGTTCGGGATCCGTGTGGACGGGAACGCGCTCGCGATCGCGGAGAACAACACGATCACCAACCCGTGGGTCAGTGCCTTCAATCTCCGGTTATTCGGGAAGCTCAAAGCCGAGGGCAATCGGATCAAGACGCGGGCGGGCGGTTTCACCGACGTGAGCGATGCGCCGCGAGGGATTCTCGTCGCCCGCAGTAGCGCGTCGTCGCGTGCCGATCTTGGCGGCGGCGACTTGGAAGGACGCTCCGTCGTCGACGATGTGCTCTGTGCCAGCGGTGGGGACTGTTCGGCTGGTGGCAACAAGTTCTGCTCAGCCGGCCTCGGAACGCAGACCGACATTTGGAACATCACCGATTGCCCCTGCCTCGACCAGATCTGCGCTGGCTCTCTCGGCCGCTGCACGCCGTACGTGTGTGCTCCCCTGGACGAGGAGGGCCGCTGTGCGGGTAGTGGGGGTGGCGGGGCCTCCATCGGTGCCCGCACGAACTGCTTTGCGGACAGTCCGGGGGCGCTCGTCGACCTCAAGGATATGGCCCCGCTGCATACGGCGACAACCGGCGCGACGGTCTGCGGGCCGACCGACTGCGACTTCTGAACCCAATAGATCCGGGCGATTTCCGGATGACGCTGTCCGATGTGGGGCGGCGCCTGCCGCAGCCATGCCCTCGTCGACCGGCACACTTTTGCCAGTGACACTTTCGGGCGCATCTGCAGTCGTGCCTGGGGGCGACGCGTGCAGAATAGCCACCCAGGAGCCGCTGTCACGGCCGGAATCGCCTGCCACGAGAAGGGCTCCAGGAGCGTCCCTAACCCCCCGGCTTGATGGAGGTTATCGACCGCTAGGGGGGGATGGAGAGCATGACGCCGGTGCACGATCCGGCACAAACGCGACAGGTGCCCACGACCCTGACCAAATGCCACTGACACTTATGCGGGGCGCAAGAATCGCCGATAAACAGCTAAGATCCTTGCAGAGCGGAGTGGAAATTGCGACGCTGGCAGAGGTGAAAAAGCTGAAAAACGCTTTTGCTGCGGCTTCCTCCGTGGCACTCAACTTGCTCACTCTCTGTCGAGACTCAGAGGACCCGAGAGATCCGGATGTTCGTCCAAGCAGAAGATCACGCGGACTGGTTCGTCGTCCGTTCGAAGCCGCGCCGCGAGCAAACGGCTGTGGAGAGCCTCGAGCGGCGCGGCATCGTGACGTACTGCCCTTGGATCGCCGAGCCAGTGGGGCTCACCAACGAATGGGCAACCGTGCCGCTGTTTCCGGGGTATCTCTTCGTTCAGATCAGGCTCGAGCAAGGTTATCACACCGTCGTGTGGACCCCTGGCGTCAAGAGTTTCGTCGCCTTTGGATCGGTCCCGACGCCGGTCCACCCGGATGTCGTGGAATTCTTGAGAACCGAGAGTGGGCCCGATGGCGTTCTTCGACCGGTGAGCAAGCTGAGGTCCGGGCAGCGAGTCCGCATTCGACGCGGACCGTTCGCTGGCCTGGTTGGAATCATCGAGAAGCCCTGCCACGAGCGCGGGAGGATTCGCGTTCTCATGGATTTTCTCCGCCAGGGGACGGTCGTCGAGGTACCGATCGCCGCAGTTGGTCGTCCCTAGCGACGGAATCGCAAGTGCTCCCGAGTGGCATTCGGAAGCATGAAAAGTGGTGGAAGTTGAGGAATTCTAAGCACTTGAGTTAAATGCGCGGGCGGAGCTGCGCTCGCGGAACGGGATGGGAAGCACAATGATACAACACGAAGACAACCTACGACCTCGGTGCTGGCAGCAGAGAGCGCTCACGTCCGCGTTCCTGCTGGCCATCGCGACCATTGCAGCGTGTTCGAGCGTTGGCCAGCCCTTGCCGCCGACGGATACCGCCTTCTCCCGAGCGCGTGGCCCCGTTGTCAGGGACGAGTATCGCCTGCAGGTGGGAGATCATCTCGACGTCAAGTTTCCCTACCATGGGAAGATGAATCAGAAGGTTCCGATCCGGCCCGATGGAAAGATCACGCTCGAGTCGACGGCGGGTGAGATCATCGCGGCGGGTGCGACCGCCGAGGAGCTCAGGGCCGAGATCCAACGCCGTGCCGAGGAGCGCCTCGTCGATCCGGTTGTGGTCGTCATCGTCACGCAGTTTGGCGACCGTCGGGTGTACGTGGGTGGTGAAGTCAACAAGCCTGGCTATGTGACCGTGCAGGAGGGGATGACGCCGTTGCAGGCGGTGATGGCTGTGGGTGGTTTCAAGGACACGGCACAGAAGGACAGCGTGCTGTATGTAGCGCGGACTCCCGGCGGCACCTATGAGGCGAGCCGGCTCGACCTCGATGCCGTCGTGCGGGATGGGGCTCCGGAGGAGGTTCGGGTGGCCGGGAGCGACCTCGTATGGGTGCCCCCGAGCCGGATTGCGAACGCGAACAAGTTCATAGAGAAATACATTCGAAACATGATGCCGGTGGACACGAAGGCTGGTGCCGCCGCCTCCTATCCGATTCAGTGACGACCGAGACCTGCGCCGAGTGTCAAGGAGGATAACGTGAACCCAGAAGTCATCAAGCCGGGAAACGGCCGTGGTAACGGCAATGGCAATGGCGGGAGCAGCTACGGCGGCGGCTCCTCTGTGCCGTACTTTGTCGACGCTGCACCGCAGTACGACGGCAACGTTACGGGCAAGCTGCTCCTGTACGCGATCTTCAAGCGCAAGTGGCAAGTCCTCGCTGTGCTCGTCGTTGTGGTTGTGTCGATCATGGTGACCGGACTGATGCGGCCGAAGATGTACCAGACGAACGCCAAGATCTTCATCCGTCCAGGTCGTACCGAGGTGCAGCTGAGTGGAGGTATGCAGCGCGAGCTGACCCTCCCGATCTCGGCGAGTGCCGAGATGGTCAACTCCGAGATGGAAATCCTGCGGAGCAAGGAGCTGATGCGCCAGGTCCTGGTTCGGATGGCGGACGCGGGGCATCCCATCTTCGGGGCGGACACCACGATGTCGGTTCCGCAGCAGGTCGCCGCTCTGCAGGGAATGTTGAAGGTGCTGCCCATTCCGGATTCGAACGCCATCAGCGTCGACCTCTTCGGACGTGATCCGGCGGTTGTCCAAGCGACGCTCGGCGCGATTACGGAGGCCTACCTGGCGCGCCACGCGCAGCTGCGAGGTACCAGGGGCGCTACCGAATTTTTCGAGGAACAGAAGGCGGTGATACGCGCGCGCGTCAATGACGCGGAAACCGAGCTCTCAGCCTTCGTCGATCGTGAGGGCATCGTCGTTCCGGAGGATCAGATCCGCTGGGCGTTGAAAGATGCACTCCAGGGGCATGACGCGCTTGGGATTCAGCTCTCGAAGATCAGTGGGCTGAAGCGGCGCGTGACGACGCTGCAAGGCCAGATCAAAGACCAGCCGGAAACGGTGTCGCGCGAGGTGGAGCGAGTGCACCCGACAGCGCTCGGTATGGGTGCGCATCTCGCCAAGCTCGAGGCCAAACGTGCGGCGTTGCGCCAGGGGTACCAGGCCGACGATCGTTTCGTGACCGAGGTCGATGGCGAGATTGCGATGTTGCGATCGAGGATCGCGCTCGAGCAGCAGAGTGGTCGGGGGATCGTCGGGAGCAGCCGGACCCAGGCGAATCCACTTCGGCTCGATATCGAGCGCCGGCTCTTGAACACGAAGTTGAATCTCAACGATCTTCAGGCCCGGGCCGATCAGCTGCAGATACAGAATGACGCTCGCGCCACGCGAGGGCAGGCGGAGGCGATCGCGCTTCGGCAGAAGAGCATTGAACTTACCGGCCTCGAAGAAGAGGTGACTTCCGCCCGCGAGGCGTACAAGCTCTACGAGCAGAAACAGGAAGAGTCTCGCATCGCGGAGGCGCTCGATCGGGAGAATTTCCTGAACGTCAGCATTCTCGACGGGCCGAGCACGCCGTTGAAGCCGATCAACGAGATGACGCCGTTCATGCTGATCGCGGCGATGATCGCCGGTACAGGCCTCGGCATTGGCAGCGCCGTGGGCGTCGAATTCTTTGGGCGCAGCTTCAAGTTCGAGGAGCAGGTGGAGCAGTATCTCGACATGCCGGTGTTCGCGGTGATTCCAGAACTCAGCGACGTCGGTGACCTGACGCAGGTCCCGTCGTGAACCGAATGCGAAACGCGAGAACCCAATGAGCAAGATCTACGAAGCACTCCAAAAAGCCGAGGCCGAGCGTGAGGATCACGCCGATGCCGATGGTCCGCGACAGCGACCGCCGCGGCGTTCGTGGTGGCGCAGCCGTCAGTCCAAGCCCGCCGATACCAGTGGCCGCAACGATCCGTTGCGGATCGACTTCGATCTCACTCCCGAGATCGAGGAAGCCTATCAGCGGTTGGGGACCAACCTCCTCATTCCGGCGCGTGAGACCACGGTCATTCGCGATCTGATGTTCGTTGCGTCCGAGCATGGAGAGGGTGCCACGACGACCGCGGCCCTCTTCGCGTCGACGCTCGCGAAGCGCAAGAAGCTCGACGTGTTGCTCATCGAAGCGAACATGCGGACCCCCGCGCTCGAGCAGGTATTCCCGATTACGAGGAACGGCGGATTCGCCGAGCTGATCGAGGGCCGGCAGGGGGAGGATAAGGTCGTTCAGGCGACTCCGCAGCCGAACCTGTTCGTGATGACGAGCGGCCACTACGAAACCTCGCCGTCGCATTTGCTGGAGTCTCCGCGGATTCCGGAGATCATGGCGAAGCTTCACGAGCGGTTCCAGTTCGTAGTCTTCGATGCACCGCCGGTGAATACCTACACCGATGGGCTGATTCTCGGCAGTCAAGCGGACGCGACCGTGTTCGTCATCGAGGCCGACGAGACTCGAGTGGAAGAGGCGCAGCGCGCGAAGCGCCAGCTCGAGCGTGCAGGAGCCAAGCTTCTCGGTGCGCTCCTCAATCGCCGGAAGAACTACGTTCCGAGCCTCCTCGACGGGTTGATCTAGGCGGTCGTGGGCATTGCGGCTCCACATGCCCTGAGGGGTAGCACGCAGAGCCGCGCCCACGGCGCTAGCTCCGGCGGCGGGCTCTGGTGGGCGATCGGGATCGCCTGCCTGGGCGTAGCGCTGATCTTCGCGACCTATGCCGGGCGTGAGGCCACTCTCCTCGGGATGATCGTCGCGGCTGGCCTACTCAGCGTCGTGATCGTGAAACCTGAGATCGGTGTGCTCATCCTGATGACGAACTACCTGATCGCCAGCTACCCGACGCCGCTCCGTGGGCAAGGGCTGCTGACGATCAACAACCTGCTCGGCATCATCATGGCGGTCATCTTGGTCGCCCAGCTGGCGCAGAAACCGGACTTCTGGTTCCTGCGGGTGCGCGGACTGCAGATCTTCATCCTCATTGGCGTCGTCTTCATCTTGTCCACCATCGCCTCGGGCTACCACTTCCCAGATCTGCGTGTGACCTCGGGGCGCTTCCGAACGTTGGACGCGACCTATCCGATGGGCCGAGCGTTCGTGACTCGCGTTGCGTTCGTGGTCTTGGCCCTCGCCTTTCTTACGACCAAGCGCCACATCAAGCTGGTCATGACCATCATGATGATGTGTCTCATCATGGTCGTGCCGTCGGCCTTGATGGGCCTTGCCGGCGGGCACGGCGTCGGGGGCTATCGTGCGGCGGCGAGTTTCTCCGCAGGCACGAACCCGAATCGCCTGGCGTTTCTCTGCCTGATCCAGATGGGCTTCTGGTGGTACTTCATGCGGGCCAATCCGAGCTCGTTCCGGACCGTGATATCGCTCGGCGTCATCTCGTCGCTGATTCTGACCGTGTTCCTGACCGCATCGCGTAGCGGAGCGATTGGTCTCGGGATCGTCATGTACCTGCTGTCGCGCCCCCGTGGAGGCATGGAGGCGAGTCGCGTGCAGATCGCGGCGGTGGCGCTCATCGGCCTCGGCCTGGTCGTGACGCTCATTCCCGCCAAGAACCTGGAGCGGATGCAGGAGCTGAATCCGTTCGCCGAGGGAAACGAGTCGATCGGCGCTCACTCTACAGAGCGTCGGGTAGAGACCGTTGGGAAGGCGTGGGAGATTGCCCTGGACTACCCCGTGTTCGGGGTCGGGATCGGGAACTTCCGTGAAGTCGCTCGTCAGATCTATATGGATCCATTCTGGCGTCCGCCCCACAACTCATACTTGTGGGCATTGAGTGAAGGGGGGTTCGGGTGTCTCTTCCTCTATTTATGGATGTTCTACATCACGTGGCGTGACATTCGGACGCTGCAGGCGTCCCCGGCGGTTCCCGACGACTTGCGTTGGATCGCCGCCGCCCTCGAACCGACACTGATCCTGCTGTTGTTCTACAGCGCGTTCGCCGACATTTGGCTGAGTCCGATTACGTATATCGTCGTCGTCTTCGTCGCCATTTTTAAGCGATACGTGAGTCAGAGGCGTGTCGTCGTTGTCTGAGCGTGGCCCCACTGCGATCGCGTTCCTGCCCCCACGGCTGATGGCTGGCGGTACGCAGCGCCACCTCCTCGAGGTGCTGAAGTTCATCGATCGCGATCGTTGGCGGCCACTGGTCGTCGTCGCGAAAGAGGGCGGGGAGATGGTGCGGGCGGTGAAGGAGTGCGACGTCGAGGTCGTCGAACTCGGTATCGGCGAGAGCCTCGTGAGTCGGGACTTCGCCCGCGCGGTTCGCAAGACTGCCGAAGTGTTTCGCCAGCGCGACGTCGGTGTCGTGCAGTGCTTTCAATGGCGGCCGGCGCTGGTCGGGATGGGCGCCGCGCGACTGGCCGGGCGTGGCGGCATCGTCGCGGGGCGTCGGAGCGAGCCCGTCGAGCGAGGACTCCGAGCGCTCGCCGACGACTTGGTCGTGCGACTGGCCGATCGTGTCGTGGTCAACGCCGAGTCCCTTCGCCCGAGCGGGCGCGCCGGGTGCCGGACCGAGGTCATTCCGAGCGGTGTCGACACAGAGCACTTCCGAGCGACCGAGGGCGAGCGCGAGCGGGCCAAGTTGGCGCTTGGTGTGCCCGTGGATGTGCCGCTTATCGGGACCGTTGGCCGACTCGAGATTCGCAAGGGGACGGACACTCTTCTGGAGGCGGCTGGTCGCCTCGGACAGTGTGGGGTCGAGTCGTGGCGGTTGCTCATCGTTGGTGATGGTCCGATGCGGGCCGAGTTGGAAGCGCAGATCGCGTCGCTTGGTATCGCCGATCGGGTGATCATGGCTGGCGCGCGCACCGAGGTGCGCGACGAGCTGGCCGCCATGGATGTGTTCGTTCTCCCCTCGCGGACGGAAGGAATGTCGAATGCGCTCCTCGAGGCGATGGCCATGGCGAGGCCAGTCGTTGCGACCGCGGTCGGTGGAACGCCCGAGGTCATCACCGACGGTGTGAGCGGCCTCCTCGTTCCTCCCGAGGACCCCGACGCTCTGGCGGCAGGTGTTGCACGGCTCGTGGCCGAGCCTGAGCAGGCCGGGGCGCTCGGTCGTGGGGCACGCGAGCGCGCGACGTCGG
>JAJCZP010000025.1 GCA_029262315.1 Deltaproteobacteria bacterium
AGCGAAATCCCAGACACCAGTCCACCAGATCAACCGTCACATGAACCGCCCGCGTAGGCACGGACTGGTGGCTTTTTCGTTGACGGGTGTGACGGGGTGTGGTGGGGTGGTGGACGATGAGAAACAACTGCCCGAATTGTGGTGCAACGCTGGCTTCCACGGCGGACGCCTTCTGTCCCGAGTGCCGCTCTCCGTTGGACGAATGTCCACATTGCAGTGCAACGCTGCCTCCGACAGCAGAGACAATCTGCCCCGAGTGTCGATCTCCATTTGCTGCTCAAGAAGGTGTTCAAAGCGTTGCGGAACGTGTCAACAACTTTGAGACAGCTCCCGTTGGAAATTAGTGTCGAGTGAGTACGGTTGGTCTTTCGATTGCGGTTACCTGGGGGCGCTGCCCCCAGACCCCTGGGATTTTCTGAGGTATGACTCGGGTGTCCAAAGGCAGTTGTCGAGGGCCGATTGAATCGTTAGGTTCAGTGCCGTCTGGCGAAATGGAGTCGGGCTCTGCGGGGACGCAACACGACGAGGGATAGCCAGGCCGAGGGTGCGCCAAGGGCGCCACGGGCTTCCTGGGACGTCGGATCTCTGGAAGCCCTTTTTCGTGCGCCTCAGGGCCGGTCGACGCATCGTTCGGCGGATTGATCCAGACGGCCGTTGGCTGGCACGGTGGCGAGGGAAGACCACGCACAAAGCGTTCCGGATGAGCGGTGTAGGCTGACTCCAAAACCTGCTGCCGGGACTGGATCACTTCGGCGGCCTGTCCGTAGTGCAACATGGCCGGCGTTAAGAGACCGATGCCCGAGTGGTAGTGCTCCTCGTTGTACCACTTGAAAAAGCGACGGCAGAACGAGCGGGCGTCGTCGTAACCGCCGAAGCGATCCGGGAACTCCGGCCGGTACTTCAACGTCTTGAACTGGCTTTCCGAGAACGGGTTGTCGTTCGAGACATGGGGCCGGCTGTGGGACTTGGTGACCCCCAACGCGGCCAGCAACTGCGCCACGCTGTGTGACTTCATCGACGGGCCGCGGTCGCTGTGGATTGTCAGCCTGTCGGCGTCGACGTTTTGCTTCTCGATCGTTTCACGGATTAGCCGCTGGGCCAAGTCGGCGCTTTCCCGCGAGGCAAGCATCCAACCGACCGCGTAGCGACTGTAAATGTCGAGGATCACGTAGAGGTAGTAGTAGGTCCACTTTGCCGGACCGAGCAGCTTGGTAATGTCCCACGACCAGACCTGATTCGCACCGGTCGCCAGCAGTTGGGGCTTTTGGTAACGGGGATGCCGCAGTTGGTTGCGGCGCTCTCGGACTTCGTGGTTCTCGTGCAAGATGCGGTACATCGTGCGAATCGAACAGTGATACGTTCCTTCATCCAACAGCGTTGCATAGACCGCCGCCGGGGCCTTGTCGGCAAAGCGCTCCGAGTGCAACAGGTCGAGCACTTGGCGGCGCTGCGCGGCGTCGAGGGCCCGAGGCTGCCGGCGCTGGGGACAATCGTCCGGCGCCGCTTGCGGATGGCGACGTCGATACAGGGTCGCTCGCGAGACGCCCATTGCCCGACAGGCCGGGGCCGTGCCAACATTCGGTGCGAGTTTTTCGACCGCGTTCATCAGTCGGTCTCTTCGTCGTCGCGGTTCTTCAGCGGGATGTCCAACATCTCGGAGACTTTTTTTTGAACGTCGATGACCAACTCCGCTTGGCGAAGCTGATTTCTCAACCGCTGGTTCTCGCGCTCGAGCCTCGCCAGTTCATCGGCCAACGGATTCTTGGGTTTCGCCTTGCGACCACGGCGCTTCGACGTAAGCGCCGAGAGGATGCCCTGCTCGCGTTGCTGCCGCCAGCTCGACAGATGGGACGAATAGAGCCCTTCCCGCCGTAGCAAATGACCCAGTTGACCCGGCTGGACGCAGCGATCCGCCTCTTCGAGAATCCGCAGCTTGTACGCCGCGTCAAACCGTCTCCGCACCGGCCTTTCCGACACCTCCGCGTTGAAACCTCCCGTGGTCCCCTGATCGCTTTCGCGTAATCGATCTGTCATCTCCTACCTCCTCGCCCTCTACAGTAATAAATGGCGAGGTAGTTGTCTCACTCATGTTGGCACAGAGGGAAGTACGTTTATCACAACTTCAACTACCGGGATGACGACTTCGTCGGTGGCTTTGGTCGCCAGATCCTTGGCGAAACGTGGAACCCGAAGCTCGGTGCCGGACACTACGGAAGCAATCACAAGTATGCCACAGCGATGCATGTTGTGCCTGAACAGAAAGATCATCCGATAGTGTGTGGCGTCAGGGATATGCATGCCATGGCCGGTGCCTACTCCGCCAGACCGATGCCGCATTCCACTATTCTCGCCACCAACCGCGTTTTGGAATCTATGAAAGCGGGGGCAAAACCGATCGATGGCAAGGCACCGCAGCCGGCTGCATGGGTGCGTACCTACAGATTCAAGGGCGGCCATGAAGGCCGAGCGTTCTGCACCACTCAGGGTGCCTCCGAGGACATCCTCAGCGAAGGCGTGCGCCGCTTGATCATCAACGCGACACTCTGGTGTATGAAGATGGAAGAGCACATCGTTGCTGACGCCGATGTGTCGTTCGTCGGCCCGTATAACCCTTCGACCTTCAGCTTCAAGCCGTCCGTCCTAGGCGCCAGACCTGGCGACATCGAAGGCTGGGACACACCAATCCTGAAACCGA
>JAJCZP010000026.1 GCA_029262315.1 Deltaproteobacteria bacterium
TCCGTCCTTCCTGGGACTCGAGCTCGATGGCATCGAGGTATCCCGGAACGGAGCGTTCTTCTCGCTGTTCGCGGACCTGAGTGAAGCACCTTGACGCGCAGCCTTCCGGAGCACGCCCACCACGGGCGTGCTCCGGGGCTGTGTCCGGCACTACAAACGCCCACACCGTGGGCGCGACAATGACTGACGGCCTCCTCCGACACCGCGGCTCGGTTCGGGCGGTGCTCCTGAGCGGGCTCCTGGCACTCGCGGTCGTCCTAGCACCGAACACCGCGAGTGCGGACGCAATCGACTGCCAGCGCACTATCGCGAAAGGGGTGACCAAGTTCGTCAAGGCCCGGGCCAAAGCGCTCCAACGCTGCGAGGACGCGAAGGTGCGCGGCCGCGGCGACCTCCTGTTTCCACCCGACGCCGACTGTCTGATCGATTTCAAAACATCTACCGCCATCGCCAAAGCGGCCTCGAAGCTGCGCTCCAGCATCGCCAAGCGCTGCGCCGGGGATGATCGAATTTGCGGCACCGGCGATGACGATCTCGACATGCAGCTCGATCTCGGGTACCCCGCGACGTGCGCGAATCTCGACAACGGCGCCTGCACCGACCCCCTCGACGACTGCGGCGCTGTCGGGGATTGCCTCGATTGCATCGCGGGTAGCGGTGTCGACCAATCGATCGCGGTCTACTACGCCGATCTCGTGCCCTCGAACCCGGTCTCCGAGAGCGCGCTCAACAAGTGCCAACGCGCCATCGGCAAAGAGACTACCAAGTATCTGATCAGCAAGGAAAAAATTCTCAGCAAGTGCTGGGACGCCCGCTACAAGGGCAAACACGCGGCCGCCTGCCCAGATCTATTTGCGGACACGGTAACCGCGAAAGCCGCGGTCCAGGCCGCCCGCAACATCGCGAAAGCGGAAGCGAAGAAGATCTCCAAGATCTGCAAGGCCTGCGGTGGCGAAGACAATCGCTGCGACGATGTCGTCGATCCGGTGAATCCTGGAGTGACCCCGCTGGGGGGCAGCGGCGCCGGGGACGACATTCCCCCGGTGACGATCTCGAGCCTCGGGGCCTGTCCCGACGTCACGGTCCCCGCAGGCGCCAGCCGACCGGCTGTTCCGTGCGCGCGCCCGATCGGTACGCTGGCCGACCTCGTCTTCTGCGTCGACTGCGTCACCGAGTTCGACGTCGACTGCCTCGACGCGGCGCGCGTGCCAGGGCTAACGACCTATCCGGCCGAATGTAACCCCGTGGCACCGACCGCGACGCCGACCAGTGGTCCGCTCGCCACCCCGACACCCACGAGCACTGCCACGCCAACGGTCACCGCCACCCAGACCTCGACGGCCACGCCGACGCTGACCGCCGTTCCCACGACGACGCCTACAGCCACCGCGACGCCCGTACCCACGGCCACACCCACCGTCACGGTCACAGCCACACCGACCGTGACCGCTACGCTCACGCCGCCGCCGGGGGCAACCGCAACCGTTACCGCGACCCCAACCGTCACGCCGACCGCAACACCGACGGCCACCCTGACGCCGACGCCCGTCGGCACCTTCGTCCCGCCTCTGAAAATCTCCGCGGCGGGCGACAGCATCACGCAGGCCTTCGCCGCCGACTGCACGTGCAACGTCGGCATCGGCTGCCTGGTCTGCCTGCTCGGCGGTGACCAGCCCGAGCACTCGTGGTTCGATGGTAATTCGGGCGCGGTCTTCAGCGTGCACGACCGCTACCTCCAGATCGACCCGGCAATCACCTCCGACAAGTCAGCGTCCGCGGACGGATCGGAAATGCGGGGCAGCAGCAACAACTTCGCGACGCAGGCCGGATCAATCATGACGCAGGTTCCGCTTCCGGACCACGTCGAGATCGAACTCGGCGGCAACGACATCTGCAACCGCGGATGCACGAATCCCGCCAATTGCGGCGACCCCCTCTACACCGATACCCAGTGGGAGGACGCCATCCGAGCCGGCATGGACATCCTCGTCGCCGGACTCCCGCTCGGATCGACGGTCTACATCGCCGGCGTCCCGCGCGTGCACGATCTCCGTCCAGCGGGCCTCGCCAAGCAAACTGGCCCGTCCGACATCGACTGCGACGCCATATGGGGTCTCGGCAGTGTCTGCAGCATCGCCACCGACGGCGGGATCCTGAACGGCGAGGACATCACGACGCGCCTGATCGCCATCGCCGCACGGCAGGTCCGCTACAACGAGATCATTCGCGATGAAGCGATCGCCTACAATACGAACAGCAACGGCAAGAATCCACGGGGCATCGAGGTCGTCTCCGACTACGTCGACGAGTTCACACCCTCGGCTGGGACGACCCCCTTCGGGAAGGACGATATCGACGGCGGGGACTGCTTCCATCCGAGCATCCAGGGCCAGAACCTGGTCGCGACGGTCGCGTGGGCAGGAAATCCCGATCGCTAGGACCGCGCCTACCCGCGTCTCACCAGCGACGTACGCTGGAGCCTCCCGGAAAAAGGTCAGGCAGTGGAGAGACTCGGCGCCCGCACGCTGGCCTGCGCTGGCCAAGCTCCTTGCGATCCTCGCACTCACGACCACGACTGTGAGCCCCAGCGCCGCCGAGATCCCACAATCACCTTCGACAGCCCCTTCCCCTTCGGCGCCCGCTGCCACGGTGGGCGCTTCCACCCACGCACCAGAGACGAGTGTCTTCCCGCTCGAGACTCTCCGCGCCGCCGCACCAATCGAGACCTACCGTCTGGAGCGCGCCTACTACGATCATCTCCTGAGGGTCGCCCACGGTCTGGCTGCGCAGCGGCGCGGGGGCCCGGTCGGTTCCGTCTCCATCGCGGACCTCGATCCGCCGGCCCGACCGCGACTGGCACTCTCCGCGCCTGCGGACGCACCGCGATCCGGGCCCGGAGACCCGGACGTGCTGCTCGTCGTCGTGGAGAATCTCTCGCAGATCTATTCGCAACGCCTCGACGCGGAGCTACAGCAGCTGCGTACGCGGTTCCCTGAACAGCTGGCGCTCGTCCACATCGACCACATCCAGGAGCGCACGCATAGGCATTCGATGAGCGCGGCGATCGCGGCGCGCTGCGCGCAGGCTCAGCAACAGTTCTGGGCCTATCGTGCGCTGCTCCTCGCCGCCCTGGAACGGCAGACGCGTCCGGACCTGCTCGACCACGCAACGACACTCTCACTCGACAGTGCGAGCTTCGAAACCTGCCTGGACGGTGCTCAGGCTCGGGACGCCGTGCTCGCCAGTGTCACCGCCGCGCGACGGGCTGGGATCACACACGCACCGACCGTCCTCGTCAACGGCATCTACGTTG
>JAJCZP010000027.1 GCA_029262315.1 Deltaproteobacteria bacterium
CGCCGCAAAAGTGACAAAAACGGGGAACAGAGCCAGGAACGGCGCGAGGAAGTGCAACGTGCGATCCGCCCCGTCTGGAATCGCGTCTTCCTTCATCAAGAGCTTGAGCGGATCAGCGAGCAACGTGTTGATGAAACCCAGGTTGAAGGGCAACAGGCCACCGAAAATGTTGGCTCTGTTGGCACCGATACGGTCCTGAATCAGGGCACTGCCCTTGCGCTCCACCCACAGAAGGACGGCGCTCATGTTGAGGATCAGCATGAACGCCGCGAACGCCTTGGCGAACGCGATCCCGACGTCAGTCCACACGTCGAGCCCCTGCCGCTACGTCCGCCCGTGCGTGGCCACTCACTCCCATACGAGCGTCCCCCGCTTCCACTCATAGAGAAGGCCGATCGTCAGGATCGTGAGGAACATCCCCATCGCCACGAGGCCGGGCACCCCAAGCTCACGGAACACGATCGCCCACGGGTACAGAAACACGACCTCGACATCGAAGACGATGAACAGGATCGCCACCAGATAGAACTGCACCGAGAAGCGCCCGCGGGCCGGCCCGCTCGACGGATTGCCGCACTCGAAGACCTCGTCTTTCACCGACGTCCGTCGGCGGCCACCCAGCAGGGCAGAGGCCGACACCATCACCCCAACGACCACCGCGCCGATGACGAACGTGAACAGAACTCCAATGTACTGATCAAGCACTGCGCCGACCCCCGTTGGGACCCACAACTCGTTCGTCGCTCGTTCGCGGCTCATGCGCAGCCCATGCGCTGAACCGTGTGTCCGCCGGGCTGACTCCCCCCGGACCGGAACGCGACGCGCAGTGAACGTCGAGGAAAAACTGGCGGGATTATGCCCCGGGGTGCCCTCAAGTCAAGGCGAATCCCGGTAACGCGCGTCACGCGACCAGCCGGCAGGAGGAGCGGATCCCTGCCCTCGATCAGCGCCCGACGCGGTCGGGGAAATTTTGACAAGGGGACGACCTGTCTGGTAGCCGCCGAGGAGGCATGGGCGACGCAGACGCACACGTCATCGAGGATCTGGTCCGCCGCCGATGGCCGGGGAGTGAGGTGCTGGAACTCACCCATCTCGCTGGAGACTTCTCCTCGCGCCGCTACCTCAGGGCACACCTGCGCGGGCCGGACGCTCCTTCGACCATCGTTGTCATGGTGCTCGCGGGAAGCGGGCTACCGCTCAGCTCGGAGGAACTGTGCATCTTTCCGGAGCCGCCACGAGAGTTGCCTTTTCTCGATGTGCAGCGCGTGCTCAACCGCATCGGTGTGGCCGTACCGGAGATCTATCTCGCCGCGGTTGATGCCGGCATCCTCCTGCTGGAAGATGCCGGCGACCTCCTGCTGTGGGACTACGCCCAGGGCGATGCGGCGCATACCGAATCCGCCTATCGGCGCGCGATCGACGTCTTGGTCGTCCTCCACACCCGCGGTGACCCAGGAACCGCACCGGACAGCATCGCGTTCAAGCAGCGGTTCGACGCCCGCCTGTACCGCTGGGAGCTCGACCACTTCCGCGAATACGGCATCGAGCGCGGGCTGGGAATCACCCTCAGCGCCCGCGCCCGCGCGAGCCTCGAGGCGAGCTTCGACGCCATGAGCGCCGAGCTCGCCGCCGGCGAGTTCACGCTGTGTCATCGGGACTTTCACAGCTGGAACGTCCTGATGCGCCGCGACGCCCCGGTCGTCATCGACTTTCAGGATGCGCTTCTCGCCCCGCCCGAGTACGACCTCGCCTCGCTCCTCACCGATCGCATCACGCCCGATCTCATCGACCCCCCGCTCGAGGCGCGGCTCCTGGCGTACTACGCCGAGCAACGGGGCCGACCGAGCGTCGACCGACGGCGCTACGGCTTGAACGCCCTCCATCGGGCGCTGAAGGTCATCGGACGCTTGCACTACATCGCCATCGAAAAGGGCAAGTCGGCGCCTCTCGCGTTCCTGCCCCACGTTCTAGCCACCGCCCGGCGCTTCCTCGCCGAAGTGGACGTCCCGGGCGCACTCGCGTCGGAGTTCGCCAAGCTCCCCTGGCCCGAGCAATGAAGGCGATGATGCTAGCCGCGGGGCTCGGCACGCGGCTCCGGCCACGGACGCTCGATCGCCCCAAAGCCCTGGTCGAACTCGGCGGACGACCTCTCATCACCTACGGGCTCGCATTACTTCGGCGTCACGGGATTCAGGACGTCGTCATCAACCTCCATCATCACGGGGCAGCGCTGGTCAGCGCGCTCGGCGACGGATCGCGCTTCGGGGTCCGCATCGAGTACTCGCACGAGGACCCACTGCTCGATACCGGAGGTGCAATCAAGAATGCCGCATCGCTCCTCGCCCACGAGCCAGATTTTCTGGTCCTCAACGCCGACACTGTCAGCGATGTCCCCCTCGATGCCCTGATTCGAGCGCATCGCGAGCGCGATGCGGCCGCGACCCTGGTGCTGCGATCGGATCCCGATCAAACACGCTACGGCCTGATCGAGGTCGACACGGAGCGGCGCGTCCGACGTTTTCTCGGCGCGCCCGCCGACGTCACCGTCCCCCTCACCCCGTACATGTTCGCCGGAGTGCACGTGCTGTCGTCGCGCGTGTTCGACTTCATGCCGAGCCAGGCGACATTCAGCATCACGCGCCAGACCTACCCAGCCATGGTCGAAGCGGGCGAGCTACTGCAGGGCTTCGTTTTCGACGGCTTCTGGCATGTAATCGATCGCGAAACCGATCTGCAACGTGCTGAAACGGCGCTGCTCCATACGAAACCACTACATTTTCTCGATCCTGCGAAAAGCTGATGCGTTGGTATACGCGGGGTTACGACTTTCTTGACGTGTCCGAGGGTTCTGCTTTAAACTTTGACGCAGCTCGCCATAATGGTGACTGCGGCTTCGGTGGGTGTGAGATGGTGGAGCGGGTTGGCGGGGCACGGTCACGCCAATCCGGGTGGATACGGAGTGGCGGACGAGGGCGCGAGACTAGATCGTCTGGGCGGCAACAGGACACGGCCGCTCGAAAGAGAGGGTGAACCGCGAGAGTTCGGGACCGACCTCGGCCATCTCCAGCGCGTCACGCGCCGCTACCCAGATCTCGCGCCCGACATTTCGCGGCTCGTCGACCTGGCAGGGCGTACGCGACAGCTACGCACCCGGCGTGGCGATGATGGCTGCCTGTCCCCGAAAACGTGGAAAGCGAATATGGGCATAACGATCGTCCAGAAAAGCGACCTCACCAAGCGGAAACAGAACCCCCGAATCGCGCTCGTGCTCGCTGGCGGCGCCATTAGCGGAGGTGGCTTCAAGCTCGGCGGCCTGAAAGCCCTCGACGACTTCCTGGTCAACCGGAAGACGACCGAGTTCGACATGTACGTCGGCCTGTCGGCAGGCGCGTTTCTCGCCGCACCGCTCGCCAGTGGCGTCACCCCGCCCGAGATGCTCCGCAGCATCGAGGGCAGCTCGGATGAGTTCACGGCCTTCGGAGCGTCGGACTTCTACCAGCCCAATTTCCGGGAGTTCGCCGAACGGCCGATCAAGTATCTGCTGGACCTGGCGACGTTTCTGCCGGGATCGATCCTCGACCTCGTCGCGAAAAGCCCGACGATCGCGGAACAGACCTCGGAACCGCTGCGCGCCTACATGCAGGACGCATCATTCGCGAACCTGAAAGAGGTGTTGCTGCCAGTGGGAGAGGCCCTACTCTCGACACGGCCGTTTCCGTTTCCGCTCGACTATCTGCCGTCCGGCATGTTCGATAACGCCTCCATCGAACGCTACCTCCGACACAACCTCGAACGCCGCCGGATGCCCAACAGCTTCAAGGCGATGTTCCAGGCGTGCAAACGCGAGCTCTACATCGCCGCCATGAACCTCGACACCGCCGAGCGCGTGGTGTTCGGTCACGACGAGGACAGCTCGCTCTCGATCTCGGAGGCCGTGCAGGCCTCGACAGCACTTCCCGGCTTCTACCGTCCGGCCCGCATTCGCGGCATCGACTATGTGGACGGCGGCGTGCGTCGCACCGCAAACATCGATGTTGCCATCGACCACGGCGCAGATCTGGTCATCTGCTACAACCCGTTCCGGCCGTTTTCGAACCGCGTCCTTCGGAAGTACGACCCGGTGCAGGATTCGTACGTCTCGGAGGGAACGCATCTCAGCGATCGTGGAATGCTGACCATTCTGAACCAGGTGCTCCGCACGCTGCTGCACTCCCGCCTCTTGCTGGGACTCCGCCAGTACCGCGACGATCCCAATTTCAAGGGTGACATCATTCTCATCGAGCCCACCGAGAAGGACCTCGACTTCTTCCAGATGGGACCGCTGGCGTTCTGGGATCGGCGCGCGGCGGCGCAACACGGCTACCTCTCGGTGACACAGTCGATCGACACCCACTACGACGTCGTTCGGCGGATTCTCGAGAGCTACGGCATCCTCATGACCCGAAAAACCATCACCGAAGGCATGGAACGGATGCAAACCGCCGAAACGCCCGAGGAAGCATCGGACTTTCTCACCCGTGACGTGCCGAGCCGGGAGATCTCGGTCGCCAAGGCCTAGACCCCGCGGGCCTGCGCGAAGTGCCCCCGCGGACCGCCCGCGCAGGCACTTCGCAGACCCTCGGGAACACCGCCCGGCGCGGCCGGCCGCCCCCCAGACGGGCGACTTGCGAGAGTCGGGGCGAGCCGATAGAACGGGGCGGTTTTAACCACTCCCTTCTTCTCGAGGTACGCAAACACCATGGCTATCGAAGACAGTAAGATTCCGGCTATCGCCGAAGAGTACGCGCAACGTGACCCGAAGGAGATCATCGATCTCGCCATACGCGAGTATGGCCTCGATATGGCGATCTCGTTCAGTGGCGCCGAAGACGTGGTGGTCGTGGATATGGCCGCCAAAACCGGCGGAAAGTTTCGCGTCTTCTCGCTCGATACCGGGCGACTCCATCCGGAGACCTATGCGTTCCTGGACAAGGTCCGCTCGCATTATGGGGTCGCCGTCGAGACGTTCTTTCCCCAGCCCGAAGCGGTCCAGAAACTGGTGCGAGAAAAGGGACTCTTTTCGTTCTACAAGGATGGCCACAAAGAGTGTTGCGGCGTTCGGAAGGTCGAACCCCTCGTCCGCGCATTGACCCCGCTGCAGGCCTGGATCACCGGGCAGCGCCGGGATCAAAGCCCGGGCACGCGTGCGGCGGTTCCGGTCGTCCAGGTCGACCCGACATTCCGGAACGCCGAGCGAGCGCTGGTGAAGTTCAACCCTCTGGCCAACTGGTCATCCCAGCAGGTCTGGGAGTACATCAAGGCGAACGACGTCCCGTACAACGCCATCCACGATCGCGGATTCATCTCGATCGGCTGCGAGCCCTGCACCCGACCGGTGAGCCCAAACGAGCACGAGCGCGCGGGCCGTTGGTGGTGGGAAGAAGAGACCATCAAAGAGTGCGGCCTCCACGCGGGGAACGTCGCGAGTTAACGCGCCCGGGCGGCCGCGATCGCATCGGATCGCCCAGCCGGGAACGCGCATCGCCGCGGATCAGGAATCAGGCGAGCGCGGCGCCCATCAGGTCCTGGAAGTTGTCGGCGTAGAAGCGAGTTCGGGCGCGCTCGCTCATCCCCTCCATCGAGGCCTCGAAACGCTTGATGGGATTCCGACCGCCCTCCACGTGCGGGTAGTCGGACGAGAAGAGACACACCTCTT
Source organism: Deltaproteobacteria bacterium (assembly GCA_029262315.1). Taxonomy (GTDB): domain Bacteria; phylum Desulfobacterota; class Binatia; order UTPRO1; family UTPRO1; genus JAJCZP01. The sequence goes on from JAJCZP010000027.1 coordinate 5,696, forward strand.
CCCCCGCATTCTCGATGATCCAACCGACGGGCTCCGCGGGATACGGCGTGGCGCGCACCTGGCGGCGCACGTACTCACTCGGTGTGAGTTCCAACTTCCGTAGACGTTCTTCGTTCCGTGCGAAGGCGTTCTGCGCCGAGTCGAGACGACGCATCCACCCTGGTATCCAGGCAGCCCCCTGCTCGATCACTCCAATCTTGAGACGCGGAAAACGATCGAGCACACCGTCGAGGATGAGGGTGCCGACGGTCTGCATCGGCGGAATCGGGATGGCCATGTAGTCGACGGAGCGGAAATTCTCGGCGCCGCCGTGAAAGTCCGGAACGGGCGGCATGCCGTTCTCGAAGTAATGTGGATCGAGCAGCTGCCCCCCACCACCGACGTGCAGCACGATGGGCAGCCCCGCCTCTTCGGCCTGGGCCCACACCGGGAAGAGGTCGACGTGGCTCGGCGAGTGGTGTCGGGGACAGGCCGAGGCGACCATGAGGGCCTTGCAACCCATCGCGATCGCTTCGCCCGCCATTTCGCGTGCACGCGCGAAGTCCGCGAGCGGTACGTAGCCCACGGGCAGGAGCCGGCGATCGACCGCGCAGAAGTCCACGATCGCCCGGTTGTGAGCGCGCGCGAGTCCGTACGCAAGCTCGAGATCATCGCCATGCTCGGTCGCGAGGAGCGGAAAGTTCGCGAACGTATTGAAGACGAGCTGACTCCGGAAACCCAGCAGATCCAGCGCCCGCGGACGATCCTCCTTCACGAAGGACCCCATGGCATCCCAGTTCTTCCGAAGCAGGATATCCCGCTCCGCGGCAGCGGCATCGGCGGGATCGGCCCGGCGTCTACGAGCGACCTCGATCGTGTCCTCCTCGCCGGGACGGACTGTCTTGACGTAAATCGGCGCCATACGCTCCCGGATATTCGGATCCGCGTACGGCGCGAGCCAGTCGGGAGTCTCGACGATGTGCGAGTCGGCATCGTGGGTCAGTCGAGAGCCAGCGTAGGTCATGGGGACAACTCCGTTTGGTCGGGGCGTGTCGGTTCAGATCCCGCCGACATCGTCGGGATCGACGTCGCGGGCCTCGTCCATCGTCGAGATCTCCGCCGCGAAGCGTTCCTGCACGAGTCGGAGCGCGCTCGTGTACACCTTCTCGCTGGCGTCGTCCTGCACCACGAAGAACGGTGCACGCGCCACGCCAAGACGCTCGCCCAATAGCGCGCCCGGGCTCTGCGGGTCGTCCTCGACGGCCCACACGATCTCGTCGATGCGGTCCCAGTGCCCGCGCGATTGCAGAAATTCAGTTATTTCCGCGCATTTACGGCAATCGGAGCCGTCCTTCATCTTCTTCTTCACCATGGTGATGCGCATGGGTCGCTTCTAGCCCCGCCCCAAGGGCGGAGCAACATGGCGACATCCGGCACGTTGGCTGAGCAGCACCCAGGGGCCACCCACGGTCCACGCGCAAAAATGGGGAGGACGGCCTACCGGACCGGCACTCCCCAGCAACGATGTGGTCGTTGTGAATCGCGACTTAGGCGATCGGAAACAACTGCTGCATCTTCATCGCGAGGCCCATGTCCCCGGCGATCTTCAGCTTGCCGCTCATGAACGCCATCTGTGGGTTGAGCTTGCCGTTCACCATGTCGAGATAGTCGCTGGCCGCCATGGTAATCGTGATGTTCGGTGAGGCGTGCGTCCCCTCGCCCACGTTGAGACTGCCGTCATCGATGGCCAGATTGAACTTCGTGCCCTCGTCACCCGTCAGGTCGAACTGATAGACGGCCTTCAGCCCCTGGGCCGCGCCCGTATTGAAGCGGTTGGGCATCTCTGTGAGCACATCTTTGATGCTACCGACTTGCTCTGCCATGGAGATCCTCCCTTTCGGAGACTGACACGCGTGTGGACTGCGCGGCTCTTATCCAATCGGCTCCGGCGTGTCAAAAGATTCCCGGGGCTACTCGTAGGCATTTCAGCAATCAGTCCAGTGAGTTACGGCTCGTCTTCGTCGTCGAGCCAGGCCAGGATCTCCTCGCCGAGGGCTCTGACGATCCAGCGATGGACGCCGTCGGCCGCCTGCTCCCAACCGGGCTCGAGCATCGGGAAATGCCCACGTTCAGGAAGGACATCGAACTGCCATCCTTGCCGTTCAGCAAGCGAGCGCACGGCCGAAGATGGTGCGAAGCGATCGTCCCCGCCGCCGACGACCAATCCAGGCATGGGAGCAGCCGGCGGCAAGCGCAGGCTGTCGCCAACGAGCGCGCGAAAAATCGGCCCCGAGTCGGGTCGCAGCGAAAGACCAGCCGTTCGACCGACGAACCCCCGCGCAAGAGCACCACGTGGCGGAGCGACGTCACTCGCACCGAAGCGCGCCCTCCAAAAATGAGGAAGGCCGAACTCACGGAGTTGTCCTCCATCCGCGGACGCCATGACGGGGGCGACCGCCACGATGGCCGGACTCGCAATCTCCTGCGCCAACTCCAACGCTGCGACGACGCCGAGGTCGTGCGTCACGATGATGGGCGGCTCTGGGAGCGAAGCCAGCACCGTACGCGCCGCTTCGACGACACGATCGTGGGCGGGATACTGCGGATCGCTGCAGAGCCCGGGCGCCCAACTCTCCCACCCCCGGTGTGAGAGGTACCCCATCCAGGCCCGCCAGATCGACGCATCCGTCCACAGCCCGTGTAGGAAGAGCAATGGCCGCTGGAAGCGCGCCGCTTCGGCGCGCACCAACTCGACGGACAGTGAGCCGATCTTGGTACGCATACTAAAGAAAAAAGCCCTTCAACTGAGTGTTGAAGGGCTTTTTTCGCTAGAGCCCGAGGGCTCTAATTCTCGCCTGAGTCACCGCGTTGCTACGAGAACTTCATGCCGCCCGACCGAAGTCGGCCGGACAAGTCTTCGTAACTGGTACTACTTCTTCTTCCGTGCGGGCGCCTTGCTCTTAGCCTTGCTGGCGCGCTTCTTGGTGGCTTTCTTCTTGGTGGCCTTCTTCTTGGTTGCTTTCTTCTTGGTTGCCTTCTTCTTAGCTGCCATCAGACACCTCCCTCAACTTAGCTTCGTTACGCTTCGTTGGACCCAGGTCGCTCAGGCGAGCGTTCCCCCCATCCACTCCACACCACTACCCCACAATGACGAGCATAATAGGTAAACTCTCATGAGAATGTCAAGAGGAAAATCGCATTATGGAACGAGTTTCTCGTGCAGAATCAGGATGATGCCTCCAGCAATTCGTCACCCTAAAATGACGTTCCCCAAGCCCCTCGGCGAAGAGTAGCAGAGTGTTTTAAATCGGGCCGAGTCACGTCCCTGACACCCGCTCGCGGAACGTCGTGGCGCGCTCGCATCGCAGCTCTCCACATCATCGCACCGCGGCCGCGAATCACGCCTGGCGCTGCGTTCCGCGATGCCTGGCCCGCTTGCGACCCTCCCGTCCCTACGCTAGAAGGCCGAGCGCTAGGGCGTTGATGCTGGAATTTTTCTCAAAGGGTGGCGTGGTCATGTACCCCATCCTCCTGTGTTCGATCCTGGCCCTCGCCATCTTCCTCGAGCGCCTGTGGAGCTTGGCGCGACAGCGCGTCGTACCAGCCTCACTGTTCCCGCAGATCGAGGGAATGGTTTCGCACGAGCGCCACGGCGAAGCCGTCGGCGTCTGCCGCGCCAGTGACTCCGCGCTCGGACGCATTCTGCTCGCGGGACTACTTGCGCTCTCGGGCGGCCGAAAGCGCATGCGCGAGAGCATGCGGGACGCCGCCGATCAGGAGTCCGGACAACTCGAACGATTCGTCGAGGTCCTGGGCACGATCGCCAGCGTCAGCACGCTCCTCGGACTTCTCGGAACGATCTCGGGAATGATCGAGATCTTCTCGGTGATCTCCACGGACCAAGCAGTGAATCCGCCCGCGTTGGCCTCCGGCATATCGGAGGCGCTGGTGTCGACCTTCGCGGGACTGAGCGTCGCGATCCCGGCGCTCGTCGCATACAAGTTTTTGCTGGCACGCATCGACGGCGACCTCCGCGAGCTCGAGCACAACGCCGTCCAGCTCGTAAATCTGCTCGACGGACCGACCGAGGCACGCGAGCTCAATGCTGTTCCGTAAGCCGCGGCGCACTCCGCCTCAGGTCGACATCACACCGGTCGTGGATACGGTGTTCAACCTGATGATCTTCTTCGCACTGTCGCTCAACTTCATCTCCGTGCCCGGGATCCCGGTGAACCTGCCGCGGGCGAGTTCATACGCCGAAGCTGAACGGCAGAAGGAGATTTCAATCTCGGTCACCTCCGAGGGATCGCTCGCCGTGAACGGCCAGCCGACCACGCTCGCTCAGCTCGAGGCCCAGCTGAAGCGCCAGAAGGACGAGCACCCGGAGTCGCTGGTGGTGATCAACGCCGACACCGATGCACGCCACGGTGGCGTCGTCGAGGTCATGGACGTAGCGCGCCGCGTCGGCTTGAGCCGTCTGGCGATCTCGACCGAACCGAAGGAAGAGTAGCGAGATCTTCGCGGACGCCGGTCGCTAACGACGTCGCGCGTGGGTAAAGGCTTTGGCGCCGGGGTACTGGGCCCGACGGCCGAGATCTTCCTCGATACGCAGGAGCTGGTTGTATTTCGCTGTCCGCTCGCCCCGGCACGGGCTACCCGTCTTGATCTGCCCCGCGTTCACGGCCACCGCCAGGTCGGCGATGCTTGCGTCTTCCGTCTCGCCCGAGCGATGTGAGATCACGACGGTATAGCCGGCCGCGGCCGCAACCGCGATCGCCTCCAAAGTCTCGGTCAAGGTACCGATCTGATTGACTTTGACCAGAATGGAGTTGCCCGCTCCGAGATCGATGCCGCGCTGCAGCCGCTCGGGATTGGTGACGAAAAGATCGTCGCCCACCAGCTGTACCTTGCGTCCAAGTCGCCTGGTGAGCTCAACCCAGCCGTCCCAATCGTTCTCATCGAGGCCGTCTTCGATCGAAACGATCGGATAGCGTCCGATCCAGTCTTCGTAGAGATCGGTCATCTCGGCGCTGCTCCGGGACGGAGCACCCGACTTCCGAAAAACGTATCGACCGCGTTCCCATAGCTCGCTCGTGGCGGCATCGATGGCGATCCGCACCTGGGTACCAGGCCGGTAGCCGGCGATTCCAATGGCCTCCATGATGACGTCGAGGGCCTCCTGATCGCTCCCGAGATTCGGTGCGAACCCGCCCTCATCGCCGACACTGGTCGACAAACTTCGGTCGGTGAGCACGGATTTCAACGCATGGAAGATCTCGGTACCCATCCGGAGCGCATCGCTGAAACGCCGCGCGCCTACCGGCATGATCATGAACTCCTGCATATCCACGGTGTTGGACGCGTGAGCCCCACCGTTCACGATGTTGAACATGGGGACCGGCATCACCTTCGCCTTCGTCCCGCCGAGATAGCGGTACAGAGGGAGCTTGGCCTTGAGTGCCGCCGCCCGAGCCACGGCGAGGGAGACGCCGAGGATGGCGTTGGCCCCGAGGCGCCGCTTGTTCGGGGTCCCATCGAGCTCGATCATGGCGGCATCGATCTCAGCCTGCCGCCGAGCATCGCGACCGACGATACGGCGCGCGATCTTCCGGTTTACGTTCTCGACTGCGCGCTGCACGCCCTTGCCGCCATAACGCTTGGCCTTGTCGCGCAGCTCGACCGCCTCGTGCTCTCCGGTCGACGCCCCCGATGGCACCGCCGCACGACCCATGGTGCCGTCGGCCAGATGCACGTCGACCTCCACTGTCGGATTCCCACGCGAGTCGAGGATCTCTCGTGCGCGAACTTTGGCAATCTTCATTGGCTTGCTCCTCTTCGCCGCCTTGTGAGGTCCGGCATCGGTCGTATACGATCTAGGCACATGGCGTCACTTCGGACGATGCCTCGATTGCTCTCACGCCTCGGCGTTTTTTTGATCTTCGGTGCCCTCGTCGGAGGACTCATCTTCGGCAGCCGCGGCGCCCTTCATCTACGAGCGCAGAAACGGGAGCAAGCACAGGTGCAGGGTCGCATCACCCGGCTTCTCGCGCACAACGGCCAGCTGCGTGAGCGACTGCATCGGATTCGCACGGACGATCGGCATCTCGAAGAACTCGTCCGTGCCCAGCTCGGGTTCGTCCGCCCCGGCGAGCTCGTGTATCGCTTCTCGTCGCCCCCACCGTCCACGCCGGCCGACCCACCGCACTGATCACGAGCGAACGAGAAGTGGGCTCCCGTGACATCGGCCCATCCTCGACCGCTCCGGTCATCGGCACGAACCGCAACCGTCGCACGGGATGCGCATACAACTTCCCGCCCCGCTTCACTCCCCGTACGAGCATCTGCACCGCCTCGGGGTCGCCGACTGGCATGATCAGCACCCCGCCCTCGACGAGCTGTTGTACCAAATCCTCGGGGATCTTGGCGGCGGCAGCCGTGACGATGATCCGGTCGTACGGCCCATAGTCCTTCCACCCAAAGTTGCCGTCACCCTGCTTCACGTGGATGTTTCTGAGCCCCTGGCGGGTCAGCCGAAGCCGAGCAGCCGCAGCCAGCTCGGGAACGATTTCGACCGTGTAGATTTGCTGGGCGAGGAGACTCAACACCGCCGCCTGATAGCCCGAGCCAGTTCCGATCTCGAGCACCTTCTGACCAGCGCCGACATCGAGCAAGCTCGTCATTAGGGCAACGACATACGGCTGAGAAATCGTCTGACCGTGCCCGATGGGGAGCGACTCGTCATCGTGCGCGCGCCAGCGCACCTCTGGAGGGACGAAGGCTGCACGCGGCACGCGGCGGAGCGCCTCGAGCACACGGGCGTCGTCGATGCCGCGGGCTTCGACCTGTTCGGCCACCATGCGTGCGTCGAGCGAGTCGATGGACGCGGAGCGAGCATCGGCGAGGGGCCACGCCATAGTGACGGCGGCGAAGACAGTAACAGCGACAACGGCGGGCCCAGGCCCGCGGGTCACGCCTCTTCCTCTCCGGACATCAGGGCGTCGTATTCGTCGGCTTCGAGCAACGGCTCGAGTTCGGTCTCGTCTGCCAGCTCGATCTCGATCAACCAACCCTCGTGGTACGGGTCTTCGTTGACGATGTTGGGATGGTCGTCCAGATCGGTATTCGTGGCGACTACCTGTCCGCTCACCGGCGCGATCAGCTCGCTGACCGTCTTGACGGACTCGAGCTCCCCGAACGACTGCCCCTTTTCCACCGCGTCGCCCACCTCGGGCAACTCGGCCGCAATGATCTCCCCGAGGTCGGCCTGAGCCTGTTCGGAGATGCCAAGGTGTGCGTGCAAACCTTCGACACGTAGCCAGAGATGATCGCGTGTGAACTTGAGAGAATCCGCCATGGACGGCACCTCGTGTAGTGGACAGTCGCCTTATAGGGGGGCTGAATGCGCTGTCAAGGAGCGTACGCAGACCCGAAACTTTTCCAGAACGAGAAGAGCCGACTTGCGCGCTCAGCGCAAGTCGGCTTCTTCCCCTTCCCCACGCCCCCGCTACCGCGAGGCAGCAAAACGGAATCCGCCTATCCTGCCCCTCCCCACACGCCCTGCCGCCTCTCCAGGTCCGGCGCCAGGCACCGGACCGCTGGACCCTCTTCGAGCACGCGGTCAGGGACAACCCCGCCGTGCGTGGTCACGAGCATCCGCTCGTGGACCCACAATTGAGGCACTTGTAGCAACTTCCGTTGCGCACCATGATCGACCCGCAGTCAGAACAGCTCGGCGCGTCCGCCTGGGGACTGAAACTGACCGCCGTCGGGCCGGATGCGTCAGGCGTCGTACTCGGGCTGCTCGAGGCCCCTGAGCTGGCTGCGGCTCGGGTCTCGTCCAACTCAGCCATTCCCACGTCGCGCCGCTGCTCCGCACTGAGGTATCTGGCACCGAGAAACCGGAAAATGTAGTCCGTCAACGACTTCGCCATCGGGATGTCCGGATTCTTCGTGAATCCGGACGGCTCGAAGCGTACGTGCGCGAACTTGTGGACCAGCACCTCGAGCGGCACGCCGTACTGCATCGACATCGAGGTGAGCGTCGCGATCGTATCCATCAAGCCGGAGATCGTGCTGCCCTCCTTCGCCATCTTGATGAAGATCTCACCGGGCGCGCCGTCTTCATGGAACCCGACGTGGATGTAGCCCTCGTGCCCGGCAATCTCGAACTTGTGCCGTTCCGACCGACAATCGTTCTGTAGACGGCGCCGCACCGGCTGCGGCTCCGGCGCCGCGTCCTCTGCCACGTTTCCCGTATTCAGCGGCTGAATTTGCTTGCAGCCGTCACGATAGATTGCGATGGCCTTCAGGCCCTGTCGCCATGCCTCCGTGAAAGCGTCGGAGATGTCCTCGACCGTGGCCTCGGTCGGCATGTTCACGGTCTTGGAAATCGCGCCGGAGATGAACGGTTGCGCGGCACCCATCATCCGAATGTGCCCGAGCGGAGGAATGGTGCGGACACCACGAGCAGGCCTGAACGCGCAATCGAACACCGCGAGATGCTCGTCTTTCAGGTGCGGCGCGCCTTCGATCGTTTCCTGCTCGTCGATGTACTCGACAATGTCCTGCACCTCCCGGCTCTCGTAGCCGAGGCGGGTCAACGCATGCGGCACTGTACCGTTTACGATTTTGAGCAGGCCACCACCCACGAGCTTCTTGTACTTGACGAGCGCAATGTCCGGCTCGATCCCGGTCGTATCGCAGTCCATCATGAACGCGATCGTGCCCGTCGGCGCCAGCACGGTCGCCTGCGAGTTCCGAACGCCGACTTGATCCGCCAGCTCGACAGCCTCGTCCCACGCACGCCTGGCGGCGCTCAGGAGATCGAGCGGCACCAACGCGGGATCGAGAGCATGCGCCGCGACCGTGTGCTTGCGGAGCACCCGCAACGTCGCGTCGGCGTTCGGGGCATAGCCCGCGAATGGCCCCTTCTCGGCCGCGATCCGCGCCGACTGATTGTACGCCTCACCGCACATGAGCGCGGTGACCGCGCCGGCATACTCGCGCCCAGCATCCGAGTCGTAGGGGAGGCCCAGCGACATGAGAAGCGCGCCGAGATTTGCGTAGCCAAGTCCGAGCTCGCGGAAAGCGTGCGCGTTCTGCTCGATCTCGGGGGTCGGATAGCTCGAGTTGTCGACGATGATGTCCTGCGCCGTAATCATCACGGCGACGGCCTTCCGGAAGGCCTCGACCTCGAAGTCGCCATTCGTATCGACGAACTTCATAAGATTCAGCGACGAGAGATTGCACGCCGAATCGTCCAGGTGCATGTACTCGCTGCACGGGTTCGACGCATTGATCCGCCCGCTGGCGGGGCACGTGTGCCAGTCGTTGATGGTCGTATCGAACTGCATGCCGGGGTCGCCGCTGGCATGCGCTGCCTCCGAGATTTTCTGCAGCACGTCCCGCGCTCGGTACGTGTCGGCCACCTCGCCGCTCGTAACGAACCGCGTCTGCCAGTCGCCGTCTCCGTCGACGGCGCGCATGAACTCATCGGTCACGCGCACTGAGTTGTTGGCGTTCTGAAACGCCACCGAGCCGTAGGCCGCACCGTCGAGCGAACCATCGAAACCCGCGGCGATGAGCGCGCGCGCCTTCCGCTCCTCTTCGGCCTTGCAGCCAATGAACTCCATGACGTCGGGATGATCGACGTTCAGCACGACCATCTTGGCCGCGCGCCGGGTCTTGCCACCCGACTTGATAACACCGGCCGACGCGTCTGCTGCCTTCATGAACGACACCGGCCCGGAGGCCGTCCCACCACCGCCCAGACGCTCGCGCGACGAACGAATCCGCGAAAGATTGACCCCCGCGCCCGAGCCCCCCTTGAAGATCACACCCTCGCGTCGGTACCAGTCGAGGATCGAGTCCATTTGATCCTGCACCGACAGAATGAAACAGGCGCTACACTGCGGCTTTGGCTCGACGCCGACGTTGAACCAAACGGGACTGTTGAAGCAGGACTTCTGGTGGAGAAGCAGATGCGTGAGCTCGTCGCTAAACGCCGCAGCATCGTCCTCCGTAGCGAAGTAACTCTGCGCCACGCCCCAGGAGCGAATGGTCTCGACAACACGCCCGATGAGCTGTCGCACACTCGTCTCGCGCTGCGGTGTGCCGAGCGGTCCACGGAAGTACTTAGACACGACGACGTTGGTCGCCAGTTGCGTCCACGTTTTCGGAACGTCGACGTCGTGCTGCTCGAAGACGACCTCGCTGTTCTCACCGTAGATGATCGCGCTACGCTGCTCCCATTCCACGGTGGCGAATGGGTCGGGCGCCGGCTGCCCTGGCTGCCCTGGCTGCGTAAAATACCGCTCGATCTTGAGACCGCGCTGCCGGTGTTGGGGAGCCTCTGGCGCTGCCGCGGCCCGCTCACGCGCCGCCATGAACTCCGTCATGACACTCTCATCTCCATCCGCCCGCACCCGCTCAACCACCACGCCATCCTTCATGCCGTTTTCGCCTCTTCTTCGCGCTCCTCGACCCCCGGAGCGGCTATGGTTGGAACCCCTCGTGACCCTGCCGACCATCAAGATATTGTAGGAGTGAAGGTCCGAGTACACAAGGACTTGATGTCTGTCAAGAAAAAAATGCGCGGACTGGTAAGCTAGCGGAATGTGCTATGGACTTGCCCGTGCGCGCGCGAAGGCAGCCGACATCGATCCGCCGTTTGCTCGACAATTGCCTGGATCAGGCCGCCGGTCAGCCGGGAGCAGGAGCCCTGTGGAGGGTCTGGGACGGGGCCGTCGGAGCGCAGATCGCTCGGCGTGCGCAACCGGTGCGCCTGCGTGATCGTACCCTCGTCGTCGCCGTCACGAGCGCCCCGTGGATGCAGGAACTGCACATGCTCAAACGCACGCTCGTCGACGCCGTGAACGAATGCCTCCCGACCCCGCTCATCGACGATCTCTATCTCGTCCTAACGGAGGATCGTGCCGACCCTCGACCCGTCCCACCGCGCCCGCCGCCTACCTGCGCCCCGCCGCCCGGTGACGACGCCCTCCGCGACCTCCCACCCGCCCTCCGTGAAAGCTTCACGAGCGTTCTCACCGCCTGGAAACGCCGAGCCCAACGCGGATGACTCGGCGAACCCCAACCGCGCACACCATCAACCCACGCCCATCGCGAGGCGCAGCCTCGCGGAAGGCGCCCCTCAGGGAGCAACCGTGGCTTTGCCACGGTTCGCGACGCCCATCGCGAGGCGCAGCCTCGCGGGGGCAAAATTAATAGATGATCGAGCTCGTCCAACTCACGAAGCAATTCGGCGAAACAACGGCCGTCGATCAGCTCTCGCTCACGGTCGCCCGTGGCGAACTACTCGTTTTGCTGGGCGGGTCCGGGTGCGGCAAAACGACCACCCTCAAGATGATCAATCGGTTGATCGAACCGAGCGCTGGCGAGATCCTGATTGATGGTCGATCCGCCACGGCCATACCGGCATACGAGCTGCGCAGACGTATCGGGTACTGCTTTCAACAGGTCGGTCTCTTCCCGCACATGACGGTCGGCGAGAACATCGCCATCACGCCCGCGCTTCTCGGCTGGGATCGCGACCGCGTCGCCGCGCGGGTCGAAACACTCCTCGAACTCGTCGAGCTGCCGCCCGCAACATTTCGCGACCGCTGGCCGCGCGAACTCTCGGGGGGACAACAACAGCGCGTTGGCGTCGCTCGCGCACTGGCCGCCGAGCCCGAGCTGCTCCTCCTCGACGAGCCGTTTGGCGCGCTCGATCCCCTCACCCGAGATCGCCTCCAGCAATCGTTTCGTACGATCCGGGCGCAGCTCGGTCTGACCGCGGTCTTCGTGACCCACGACATGGTCGAGGCGCTCATTCTCGCCGACCAGATCGCCGTCATGCACGATGGTCGGCTGGTCCAGCTCGGCACGCCGAGCGAGCTCATGCAGCACCCCGCCGACGACTATGTCCGCGAGCTCATGGCGACGCCGTTGCGGCAGGCAGAAACGGTCGAAGCGCTGACACGCGAGTCGCCATGAGCGAGCAGCTGACGCTTCTCCCGGGCTATCTGACGGCCCACCTCCAGCTCGCACTGGTCGCGCTGCTCATAGGCGCCGGCTTCAGCATCCCGATGGGGATCTGGGTCGCCGGCCGGCCGCGCGCCCAACGCGGAGCCCTCGCGCTCGCGAGCGTCATTCAGACGATCCCGAGCTTGGCGCTGCTCGCCATGATGGTGCCGACGCTCGCCGCGGTCGGCGCCGTGACCGCCAGGCTCTTTGGCCTCGAGCTCACGAGCATTGGCTACCTGCCCGCAATCATCGGCCTGACTCTCTACAGCATCCTCCCGATGCTCCGGAACACTGTGACGGGCATCGCCGGCGTCGACCCCGCCTTGGTGGAGGCGGCGCGAGGCGTCGGCATGACCCCCCGGCAGCGGCTCCGCCTCGTCCAGCTCCCGCTGGCACTACCGGTAATCGTCGCGGGCATCCGTACGGCCACGGTCTGGGTCGTTGGCATCGCCACCCTCTCCACACCCGTTGGGGCAGCCAGCCTGGGCAACTACATCTTCAGTGGACTGCAAACGCGGAACTTCGCGGCAGTCATGGTTGGCTGCGTGGCGGCGGCCACCCTGGCGCTCATCCTCGACGGCCTCGTCCACATGCTCGAGATTGGCGCCCAGGAGCGCCGGCGCTCGCTCATCGCCACCGCACTCACCCTGCTGGGAGGCCTCTACGCGTATACCGGCGTCACGCTTGCGGCCGACTGGCTCGACCGCGGGCAACCTCGTGTCGCCATCGGCGCCAAGACCTTCACCGAGCAGTATATCCTGAGCGAGCTCATGGCATTCCAGATCGAACGCACGACCGGTCTCGCCACCGAGGTCGTGCAATCGCTCGGCTCGACGGTGGCGTTCGATGCCCTGCGCGCGGGCGCGCTCGACGTCTACGTCGACTACTCGGGCACGATTTGGGCCACGATCATGGAACGCGACCGCGTACCTGAAGACCCGAGCGCGGTGCTGACCGAGGTCGGTGAATACCTGGCGCGCGAGCACGGCATCACCATGGTCGGCGCGCTCGGGTTCGAGAACGCCTATGCCCTGGCGATGCGCAACGATCACGCCGAGCGACTGCACCTGAACTCGATCAGCGCCCTGGTACCGCACGCGGGATCGTTCATCATCGCTGGCGACTACGAGTTCTTCGGCAGGCCAGAATGGCGTGGGCTCCAAGAAACGTACGGCCTCGACTTCGCGGAGCAGCGAAGCATGGACTCGTCGCTGATGTATCAGGCCGTAGCCGGGCACCAGGTGGACGTGATCAGCGCGTTCTCGACGGATGGACGGATTGCGGCCCTCGAGCTCCGCGTGCTCGAGGACGATCGCGGCGCCATCCCCCCGTACGATGCCATAATCCTCGCCAGCGGGCGGCTCGTGGAAGAAGCACCGCAAGCCGTGCAGGCACTCAAAGCGCTGCTCGGCACGATTGACGCCGCGACCATGCGCCGTCTGAACGGCACGGTCGATCAGGACGGCAAGAGCCCGCGCGCAGTCGCGCGAGGCTTCCTGGAACCGTCGACCGCACCGCACACGTCCAGGTCGGCCCCAGCAGACACGTCCGGGTCGGCCCCGCCGCCGCTACCCTAGTCGCTCCAAGTTCGCCGCCGAAACGCCCCGTTCGACCAGGGCCGGAACGTCGAGGGCGGCCTCCGCCTCGTCGATCCCGCGTAGGGTCGCATGGAGCGTCGGGTGCGCAGGGACGAATAGGGTGCAGCAATCCTCATCGGGCAGGATCGATGTCTCGAAGGTTCCAATCCGTTCGGCCTGATTAACGATCTCCACCTTGTCCATCCCGACGAGCGGCCGCAGCACCAGCATCGGCGTCGCCGTATCGATCACGCTCATGTTCGGCAACGTCTGCGAGGATACCTGGCCGAGGCTCTCGCCCGTCACGAGCGCCCGGCACCGCGAGCGCCGGGCGAGGGCGGTTGCGATCCGGAGCATCATCCGACGGTAAAGAATGATTCGGGGGCCGCGCGGCACGCGGGCAACGATCTCGGACTGAATCTCACCGAACGGCACGTCCCAGAACTTCGCCCGTTGCTGGAACCTTCCCAGCACCGACGCGAGCTCGCGCGCCTTGTCGAGGCTGGCCCGACTCGTGAACGGCGTCCCGTGAAAGTGCACGAAGTCGACCCGACAACCCCGCTGCATCATGCGGTAGGCCGCCACCGGAGAGTCGATACCTCCGGAGAGCAGACAGCTGACGCGACCACTGATCGTCACCGGCAAACCGCCGGGCCCCCGCTGTTTCTGACCGGAAACGAAGGCACTCTGGGGAAGCACTTCGACCGTAATTGTGAACTCGGCATGCGAAAGGTCGACGTCGGCACCACTCTGCGATTGCACCAGCCCGCCCAGATCCGCCTCGATCTCTGGGGAACGCATCGGGAACTGCTTGTTGGCTCGCCGCGCATCGATGCGAAACGATCGGAAGGACGCCGCCGCGGCGAGCGCAAGCGCGGCCTCACGCATCGCCTCGATCTCGAGCGGAGTCTCGTAGCCAACAGAATAGTTGACGACGCCGAAGGTGCGCCCTACGCGCGCGCACACCGCCTCGACATCGGCCTCTTCGTGCAGGCGGAGCACGATCCGTCCCGGGAGACTCCGCGCCTCCCGCACGCCAAGACCTTGCGCGCTGTCGCGGATGTTCTGGACGAGGCGCGCCACGAAGCGTGGTCGGTTGCCTCGCTTCAGCGCCACCTCGTGGTATCGGACCACGACGCACGCCATGCAGCAACGATACCACGCACCTTGGAGGGCGCGAACCGCAGCCGCGACCGCCCGCACGTTGACACCCCCACAGGCGACTCGTAAGCTCACGCAGCATCAATGGCAGCGCGACGCGGTCCATACGGGAGACGAGAGGGGGGTAGCTGGCGGAGGCGCATCCGAGTGGTGGGCGTCCTCCTGCTGCTAGGCGGCCTCATCTTTCTGGCATTCACGAAAGCTGAATGGCATCGGCCGACGGCGACGCTCGTCGACCAGCGTGACACGCTCGGCGCCAATGGCACCATCGACGTCCGCGTGCATGATGTCGGGACCGGGCTGAAACGCAGTCGGATCGAGCTCGAGAGCGAGGGTATCCGCACCGTCCTTCTCAGCGAAGAGTACCCCGCGGACACCTGGCGACGGAGCACGACCTTCGAGACCACCCTTTCGGTGCCGCTCGGCGGCGGGGAGCACAAGATTGCCGAAGGCCCCGCGACGATCCGGGTGTACGCGGAGGACTACTCGTGGCTGCGTTGGTTTCGCAGCCGACAGCCGCTGCTCGAGCACACCCTCCGCATCGATCTGACTCCGCCAAACCTCGAGGTACTGTCGCGCGAGCACTACGTGAACCAGGGCGGGGCCGATCTGGTTCTCTACCGCACCGCGGAGGACGCGACACGGAGCGGCGTGACGATCGGCGACTACTTCTTCCCAGGGACCCCGGGGTTGTTCACGGATGCGACGATCCGCGTCGCCTTCTTCGCCGTGCCCCACGATGTCGGACGGAACGCGACGGCACGGGTCGTGGCCGAGGACGAGGCCGGCAACCTGCGCGCCCTGAGTCTCCACGCAACGGTGAAGCAGAAGCACTTCCCGACCAAGACCCTGCGGCTTTCGACAGGATTTCTGGAGCGTAAAGTTCCCGAGATTCTGGCGGCCAATGGACTCCCCGCCGAGCCGGATCTCGTGAAGGGCTATCTCTACATCAACCGCACCATGCGCCGCGCCAACGAGCTCCGCATTCGTGAAGTCACGCGCCAGTCGGTTCCGCGGCCGCTGTGGACCGCAAGCTTCCTCCGCCAACCGAACGCCGCGCCGAGTTCCGGGTTCGGGGATCACCGGAGCTACGTACACGATGGTGAGGAGATCGATACTCAGACCCACCTCGGCTTCGACCTCGCGTCGGTGCGCCGCGCCGAAGTCACGGCCGTCAATACCGGCAAAATCGTGCTCGCGGCACCGCTCGGCATCTACGGGAACGCCGTCATCATCGATCACGGCCTTGGCATCTTCTCGCTCTACGGCCACCTGAGCGCCATCAAAGTCGAGGTGGATCAGGACGTGACACGCGGCGAGATCGTCGGCCACACCGGCGAGACAGGGTTGGCCGGCGGCGACCATCTTCACTTCAGCATCATGCTCTACGGAATCCACATCAATCCCGTCGAGTGGTGGGACGCACGCTGGGTCGACACACACGTGACGTCGAGGCTCGCGAGTTATCCCCGTGCCGACGCACTCGTGAACGACGCCGACCGCGAACTCGAGGCGCTCGACGCCGATCGCGAAGCGACACCGCCCGGCAACGACGCGGGCGAGGATGCGCCGCGCAGCTGACGTCGCGCCGGCCACACTCGCCGTGACCAAGCCCTCGACTGGGACCACGAGCGGCGCGGCCGCGCTCGCCGCCGCCGGTATCGCCGAAAACGAAATACGCCCCGAGGTACTCACGCCGCTGGCGGGCCGGAGCCCAGACTGCGATCGGGCGATTGTGGCGCGCTTGGCACGCGAACCGAGTCCCGAATGCGCAGCCGCGCTCCATACCATCGCCGCGGCGGCGGAGACGCGCGGCTGGAAGGCGGTCGTGAAAGACGTCCGGCGCGCACTGTACCGCTTTGAGCAACGTGGGACGGAGATCCCCCCAGCACCCGCCGCGGCTCCACGGCGGGCACGAGTCCCCGGCACGAACCCCTTGGAGGGCTATCTGTCGCCCGTCGACGGCCGCGGAGATCGCCTGGTGTGGTTGGTTCGAGCTCGACCTGGCGCGGGCCTGTTGGTCATGACCGCGGTCCTGAACGAGCCGGCCGGGCTCCGCGACGTGGCCGTGGCCGAGATGCCGCGAAAAACCCTACGACGAATGACCGAGGACATGCGCAACAAGCACCATCTCCGCATAATTCGCGTCGATGGCGCCTATGTCGACGCACTCCTCGCCCAGGGCTTCACCCGCGCCCGCGCGGCCGGAACACCCGGCACGGGAGAGTACCCCGCCTACCGCGCACGCATGACAACAGAGGAGCCCGCGCCCCTGGCACCTCCACTCCTCGAACGAATCGCGCCGAGCAAGCCGGAGCAGGAAACCGGCGCGCACGTCGCCACCCTCCTCGGCGAACCCGAGCTCATGACCTGGGTAGTCGAACCCGCAACGTTGGCACCCTATCTCGCCGAACTCGGTGAAGCCCGAGACAGCCCGCTGGTGCTGAGTTCCTCGCAACAGCAAGATCGCGTCCGCGAGGTCGTCACGCGCGCGATCCGAGAGATCTTCGCGACCGATACCGCCACCGCCTACCAACGTCGGCTCGAAGAAATGGCCTACTACTTCCACGCCACCGGACGTCCCGACGCCGCCACCGCCGCGTCGGCGAGTGCCGCCGCCATCGCACGCACCGGCTCCGGCGAGGGCGTCCTCCTGATCGAAACCATCATGCAGCAAAGCGTCGCGCGCCTCACGGCGGAAGAAGCCTCCCGCACCAAAGCCGAAGAGTCCGGCAACCTCATCGTCAAACCCTCCGCCCTCCGCACGGAACAAGCTCCCGAACACTCGCCACTACCGACCCGCCGGCGCTAAGCACACCCCACCCCAATCCACCCAAGGAACCGCGAGCCGAGTCCCGAGCCCAGCGCCGCAACGGTCGGTGGCCGTGGGGCGGGCGAGTGGCGTCGCAGCCGAAGCAGACCGGGCGCTCAGCCCAGGGCGCAGGCAGCGACGCCACT
>JAJCZP010000028.1 GCA_029262315.1 Deltaproteobacteria bacterium
CGGTTGCTCCCCCGCGTGGCGGGGCGGAGCGGTCGTGGTGCGATGGGCGTCGCGATCCGCGGCGAAGCCGCGGTTGCTCCCCCGCGTGGCGGGGCGGAGCGGTCGTGGTGCGTGTATTTAGTTGATTTGGCTGGACATTACCTAGACCTCGGACTAAAGTCAGAGGATGGCTGTGGCGGCGATTCGTACCGTTCGGAGCTTCAATCGAGCGGTTACCCAGCGGATTGGGCTGTTCACCGATCGTTTTTTGGATCGAGATCGGCCTTTGGCGGAAGCTCGGCTGATCTTCGAGATCGGCAGTGATGGTGTCGATGTGCGGGAGCTCCGAGCGCGGCTCGACCTCGATTCGGGCTATCTCAGTCGATTGCTGCGGTCGTTGGAGAGACAGGGCCTGGTCGAGGTTGTTCCCCTTGCGCAGGATCGGCGTATTCGGCGGGTTCGTCTGACGCCTGGCGGAGATCGTGAGCGGCAAGAACTCGATCGTCGCAGTGACGAGTTCGCACGGATTTTGCTCGATCCGCTGGCTGAGGACGAGCGGCGGCGTATCCTTGATGCCATGAGGGAGGTCGAGAGGCTGTTGAGCCTCTCGGCTGCGGTGATCGAATGGCCGGATCCAACCAGTGCCGACGGGCGCTGGTGTGTGGAGCAGTATTGCTCCGAGCTCGCCGAAAGATTCGAGATGGGTTTCGATCTCGGCCGCAGCATCTCGGCCGATGTGGAGGAGCTGAGGCCCCCACGGGGGGCGTTTCTCGTGGCCCGCCTCGATGGTCGTCCGATCGGTTGCGGCGCTCTGAAGACGGCGGGGCCGCAAGTAGGGTCCATCAAGCGTATGTGGGTAGCGCGATCGGCGCGCGGCTTCGGTCTGGGAAGACGGATCCTGGCGGCACTCGAAATGCGAGCGACGGATCTCGGATTCTCCCGGGTGTGTCTGGAGACGAACCGTTTCTTGGGTGAGGCGCAGAAGCTCTACCGCCGAAACGGTTTCACGGAAGTCGCGGCGTTCAACGATGACCCCTACGCCGATCACTGGTTCGAGAAGACTCTGCGGCAGAAATGAACTGAATCGAGTGTCGCCGATGAGTGCTGCCCTTTCTGCGGACGGTAGGCGGTGCGTGGGTGGGGCGTGCCGGACAGCGTGGAATCGCAGCGCTTCCACTTGGTAGATCGATCACGCTTTTCAGCGGTCCAGTGGTGTCCGGTTGCTCGGGCCCACGTCCCTGCTATGTGGAGATCCATGGTGCGCCCGCGTGGATAAGTCTGCCGGTATCCGGGCACGGTTGGCGTCGGGGCGACCGGTGATCATGCCGGGCGTCTACGACGCGTTGTCGGCCCGGATTGCCGAACGCGCTGGCTTCGAGGTGTTGTTCATCTCGGGGTTCGCCGTGAGTGCGACTCAGCTTGCCGAGCCCGACTTTGGTCTCCTGACGCAGACCGAGATCACGGCTGCGGCGACTCGCGTGTGTGGCGCCGTCCCCTGTCCGGTCATCGTCGATGCCGATACGGGGTACGGCAGTGCCGTGAACGTCGTGCGCACGGTCGAGGAGCTGCGTCGCGTGGGCGCGGCCGGTGTCTTCCTGGAGGACCAGGTCTGGCCGAAGCGGTGCGGCCACATGCGAGGCAAGCGCGTGATTCCCCTAGCCGAGCAGGTCCAGAAGATTCGTGCCGCGGTGCACGCTCGTGGTGATGGTGACTGTTTCATCGTTGCGCGGACTGATGCGCGGGCCGCGGTTGGACTCGAAGACGCCATCACACGTGCGCTCGCGTACAAAGAGGCTGGCGCGGACGCGCTGTTCGTCGAGGCCCCTGAGTCGGTCGAGGAGTTGCGCGAGATCGGCCAGCGTCTACCCCCTCCGCTCGTGGCCAACATGGTCGAGGGAGGGGTAACCCCGCAGCTCCCTGCTGGGGAACTCGCCTCTTTGGGGTTCCAGCTCATCGTGTGTCCCGTCTCGGGCTTGTTTGCCGCGGCGCATGCGCTCGAGCAGGTCTACGGTCGGCTGCGGCAGGACGGTGAGACGAGCGGGGTGCGCGACCAGCTCTTGGGATTCGATGCCTTCAACTCGATCGTGCGCCTCGCCCAGAAGTACGCGCTCGACACGGAGTTCGAGCCCAAGTCCTGAGCGGGCGTCCTAGCCGTTGCGTCGGCGCCGCGGCGGTACCTTCGTGTACATGACGGCCAACGATGCCATCGTGAACAGCGCAGCGACGAGATACATGGCTTCGTACGAGACCATGTCGGCAACGATACCACCCCCGAGCGGCGCGAGGGCGACCATCAACTCGCCGAGCGCGTTCACGACGGCGATGCGTACGCCGAGGTTCTCGTCGTCACCGAATTCGTAGACGAGGTTCATCGACGCCATTTGCATCCCGCCTTGGCCCGCTCCCATGAGCAGGAAGAGGCTGACTCCCGTGGTCGCGAGCGTGGCCGGACTGAGGGCGAGCGCGATCGCTGCCAGCCAGATACACCCGCCGAGCAGGAACACGGTACGGAAGCCGACACGGTCCGCGACTTGTCCCCAGAGCAGGTTTCCGGTGGTTGCGGCCGCGAAGTAGGCAAAGCTCGCGGTCCCGAGATCGATGCGATCTGCGCCGGGAGTCTGCCCGAGAGCGATGATGAAGAAAGGGGCCGCCATCAGGCCGAGGGCTCCCAAGCCGCGGGCTCCACAGTACCAAGCCAGCGTGCGGTCGTCGCGGAGCAGTCCACGCATGCTCGCGAGCATCGCCAGCAGCGAGCGCCGTTCTTGCGTGATGGGTGACTCCGGCTCTCGTATCGCGGCGATGCACAGGAGGCCCAACGCGGTGAAAGCGAAGGCGACCATGTAGGTCAGGCCGTAGCTGGCCGGAAACGGACGGTCCTCGAGGAAGCTGGCGGCTAACAGTGCGACGAGCGCCGCGGTCGTGCCGCCTGCGAAGTCACGGATGCCGAGGAATCGCCCGCGCCGTGCGAGCGGAATCACCTTCGCCAGCAGGAGTCCGAAAACGACGCCCTGAAAACCAACGAGCACATTGAGCGCGCAATAGAACGCGATGAACGCCGGGAGGTTGAGCGCGGTTGGTAGGTAGAGGGCGGCGAGGGCCATGCCGAGGACCTGCACACGGAGGCCAGCACCGATCGCTAGTGCCGCACGCTTCACGCGCGGTCGGTGGACCGCGAAGCTGGCTCCGACCAGTGGAGAGAAGAACCGACCGAGCCCGCCGGCAAAGAGCACCGCACCGACCACGGCGTTCGAGTGGCTGAGTTGGTAGAGGTAGTCCGGCACGAACGTGGGCGCCATGATCAGTCGCCATCCGGTCGTGCCGAGCAGCCCGTACGCGAGAAAGACGACGACGTTCCACCGAAAGTTGTGCTCGACCTCCGCTTCGTAGCGAGCGAGAGATTCCTGGCTCATGGACGGTCACGCCGGATCCAGTACGTCAGGGCCAGCATCAGGAGCCCGAATGGAACGATGGTGGCGATCACCTCGGCCGGGGTGCCCGGTGGTCCTGGCACGCGTACCTTGAGCAGATCCGCCCACCCGGCGACCACGAGTCCGGCGAGGCCGATGCCCATGAGCGCGTCTCCCGCCACGAGACCGGACGCGAACAGCAGCGACGTGCTGGGTTCTCCGACACCGGGGCGGCGCGTGAAGTAGGCACGGAGGAGTCCCCCGAAGATCAGTGGTGCGGACGTGGTGATCGGCAGGTAGAGTCCGATCGCGAAAGCGAGGGATACGACCCCAACCGCCTCCGCGATGAGTGCGAGCGCCGCGCCGAGCGCCATCAATGCCCAGGGAAGCTCGCCCTCCATCACGCCTGTGACCAGCGTCGCCATCAGTTGGGCCTGAGGCGCGGGCAGTGCGGGAGATCCGATTGTGTAGGCCGAGTGCAACAAGAAGAGCACGGCACTCGCACGCAGAGACGCAGCGACAACGCCGATCAACTCGCCCACTTGTTGACTGCGTGGCGTTGCGCCGAGGAGCGCCCCGGTCTTCAGGTCCTGTGCCATGTCTCCCGCCAGTGCGATCGCGATGCACACCACTGCGCCGACCATGATGCTCGACGCGATCCCGGATGGACCTCGTTCTCCCAGCATGGCCAAGCAAAGGCTCGTCGCGAGCAGGGCCGTGATGGTCATGCCGGACACGGGCTGTGCCGTTGTGCCGACCAGGCCCACGATGCGGCCCGAGACGACCACGAAGAAGCCGGTGAAGGCGATCGCGAGGATCGTCGGGAGTAAGGAGAGTTGGAAGGACGGGATGCCCCACAGTCCGAGCGCGATGAGTACCGTACCGCCGATGACGATCTGCGGCGGGAGGTCGAGGTCAGTGCGTTCCACTGCGGTCACACGCGAAGTCATCCGTAGGCGCCGGATTGCCGCAACCATGATCGGGAAGGCGCGGACGATCGCGGCAAGGCCGCCGGCGGTTACCGCACCGGCCCCCACGTAGCGGACGTAGTTGCTCCAGATCTCGGACGGTCCGTGCGCAGTCACATCGGGAATACCGAAGACGGCGCCCAGGGCGCTGCCGCCGATCGTGTCGAACGCAGGAATGAGGATCGCCCAGCCGAGCAGTCCTCCCACGAGCATCGTCGTTGCGATCCGTGGTCCGACGAGGAATCCGACACCGAGAAAGAGGGGCGACAGCTCGGCACCGAAAGTGGCCTTATGAAGATGGGTTGCGGTGATCGATACGGTATGGCGCCAGAGGCCGAGTCCCCGCATTGCCAGCTGGTAAGTTGCCGCAACGGCGATCCCGAGAAGGACCGGCCGTGCTGTGGTCCCACCCTTGTCGCCCGCGATCAAGATCTGTGCGCATGCCGTTCCTTCCGGAAACGGCAATGTCTCATGCTCGTCGACGGTCAGTGAGCGGCGCAGCGGCACCATCATCAGGACGCCGAGCACGCCGGCCGCGCCTCCGACGAGTGCGATCGTCGTGCTGGACGGCTCCAGGTCGAGAAAAATCAGCGCCGGGATGGTGAAGATGATGCCCGCCGCGAGCGATTCGCCGCTCGAGGCGATCGTGTGTACGGCGTTGTTCTCCAGGATGGTTCCCCGGCGGAGCAGGATGCGAAGGACCGTCATCGATAGTACCGCGGAGGGGATCGACGCGGAGACGGTCAATCCGACCTTGAGCGCGAGATAGGCGTTCACCATGCCGAAGACGAGCGAAAGAGACACGCCGAGGACGATGGCGAGCGGGGTCAGCTCCCGGACCCGCGCGCTGCTCGGCACGTACGGTCGGAAGGGCGCTCGTCCGGTGCTCATTTGGCCTGTCGTCGTGCGGTGGACGACTGCACGATTGCAGGATCGACGATGCTGATTTCCATGGAGGCACTCTGATGCTACGGGGGCGTCGCCTCGAAGGCAACGTCGTCCTTGCGCGTGTGCAATGTCTCGCGCGAATTTGCCAGGTGGCAGTACGTGCGCGTGTGCATTGCCCCTGCCGAGGGGGATTTTCGGTCGTTTGTTGCTAGGCAGACTCGGCGGGTCGCAGCTATGCTCTTCGTTGATGGCACGAGTCATTGCGCAGGAGGCACGGTCGTGAGCGCTCGCAAGAACAAGCGCGTCCCTGGCTTGCGCGCGGTGTCGCGCAAGCCGTTCCCGCAGGTTGCACGCAGACTTCGCGTCGCGTTCCCTGAGTTGTGGACGCGCTATCGAGTCATCGAGTCGGCGCGCGATTTCGATAGCGTGCGTTTGCCGATTGTGGCGGGACGGAACCGCCCGGTGCGTCCGTCATGAGTGAGACGCGACGAACGGAGGCGCGCGCAGCCGAACTTCTCGACGAGGCGCTCGAGCTGCAGAAAATCGGGTCCTACGGTGAAGCGATCGAGTACTACCATCGTTCGATCGAGGAGTGCCCCTCTGCCGAAGCGCACACGTATCTCGGATGGGCGTTGGGCTCCCAGGGCCGGCTCGACGATGCGATCGCCGAATGCGAGCGCGCGATCCTTCTCGATCCTGAGTTTGGGAACCCGTACAACGATATCGGCGTCTATCTGCTGCGCAAAGGAACGCCCGACGCCGCCCTGCCGTGGTTCGAGCGTGCGAAGCAGGCGAGCCGGTACGAGGCGCGTCACTTTCCCTACCTGAATGCTGGGCATATCTATGCCTCACGGGGAATGTTGATTCGCGCGCTCAGCGAGTTCGAGTCAGCGCTCGAACTGGATCCTGAAGACCAGACAGCGCTGCATGCCGTTCGGACGATATCGGCCCGACTGAACTAGTTGCTGATCGCTCTCGTGCGGGCGCCCGGCGTGGTTCGCGCGACTTCCGCTGCTGGAAGGCTCGAGATGCTTCGGGATGGCCGCGTGCCGGGTCAGGTTACGTGGGCGGCCAGCCATTTTGCGGCGGTGTCGACCACTTCTTCGTAGACGTCTTCCTGCGGGCGGCGGGTTCGCTTGAGCACCTTCAGGGAGTGATCGCCGTCCGGGATGAGGTGGAGGTGAGCACGGTCGCCGAGGTCGGCGACGGCCGCTTCAAGGAGGTCGAGGCGTGCCAACGGGTCACGCGTGCCCGACACGAAGAGCATTGGCACTGCGATCTGTCCGAGGTGTGCCGTGCGTAGGCGATCGACCTTGCCCTGGGGATGGAGCGGGTAGCTGAGGAAGAGAAGGCCCTGGCAGGCGAGGCGCCCTTGGGCGACCGCTTGTGACGCGATGCGCCCGCCCATCGACTTCCCGCCAGCAACCAATGCCCTGATCGGAGGGTTCGTCGTGGATCGCAATTCCTCAGCGACGGCGCACATCGACGCTTCCAGGGCCGGCGCGCGATCGGGCATCCGGCGGCCGTGTTGGCGATACGGGAAATTGAAGCGACAGGTCAGATGGCCCCGTGTGGCGAGCCCGCGGGCGATCGTGGCTAGTAGGACTTCCTGGTAGTCGCTTCCGGCGCCGTGTCCGAGCAGGATGCCGGGCGCGCCGGGCGTCGGTGCGGCCGGTGTCTCCAGGGCGACGGAGACGCCCGCGAGTTGATCGGGAGGACTCACGCAGCGCCAACCCCTACCGGAAACGGCGCCGACGTGAAACTACGCGGGAGACGGGGGTGCCGAGTTGTCGTGGAGAACGACGGATTCGTCGTGGGAGGGAAGCACCAATACGAACCGGCTGCCTTCGCCGAGCGTCGACTCGACTTCGATCGTGCCTCCAAACGCTTCCTCGAGTAGGTTGCGGCAGAGGGACAACCCAAGCCCGGTTCCCTTGCCCGGTGCTTTGGTGGTGAAGAGTTCCTCGAAGAGGTGCGGGATCTTGTCTGGCGCGATGCCACATCCATCGTCTTCGACGGCGATCTGCACGTCTTCGTGTGTCTCCGCGACGATGAGTCGAATTTCGCAGTCGCTGCGCGTGTGCGCCTCGTAGGCGTCGATCGCATTGGTGATGAGGTTGGTGACTACCTGGCCGAGTCGCCCGGCGTCGCCGATTACGACAGCCGATTCGGAACACGCGATTGTCAAGACGCACGACGACAGGCGGAGACGATGGGCGAGCAGTACGCGCGTGTCCTCGAGGAGCGGGCGGAGCATGATCGGAGTGCGTTCGACGTCCGGCAGGCTTCGGGAATGTCCCTTGATGCTACGAATGTAGCCTGCGGCGGTGTCGGTCCACTTGGAGACGTTGTCGAGTGTCTGCTGCAACTCCGCTGCGATCTCTCGATGATCATCCGGCGAGACGTCACGATCGTCGATCGAGTTTCGGTACTCGGCGACGAGCTCCGTAGCCGATTTCAGAGCGTTCATGCAGGCGCCCAGGGGGGTGTTGACCTCATGAGCGATCCCCGCGGTCAGGCGCCCCAGCGCGGCCATTCGTTCGGCGCGCACGAGGTCGTCCTGACGCCGTCGTGTCTCATCGTACGCCCGCTCCAGGGCTGAGATCGAGTTTGCGAGTTCACGATTCGTCTCGCCGAGCTCGCTCGTGCGTTGAGCCACCTTCTGCTCGAGGTTGACGTTCAGTTCCTCGATCTTGCTGTAGGACCGTGCGTTCTCGATCGCGACCGCCACCTGGTTGGCATAGGTTCGGAGGAAGTCGAGGTCGCTCAGCGTGTAGATTGCTTGGGACCGCTTCGCGCCGAGTGCCAGGAAGCCCCGCATTTCGCCACCACCGATCGGAATCACGACGTGTGCCCTGAGCGACGTGAACGCACGGCGGTCGAGGGCCGCGTCCTCTGGGGAGATCGCTCCATTCTCGTTGTCGTAGACGGTGATCGCTCGTCGTGCGGAGTGAATGCGCGCTGTTACCCGGTCGCCGGGTGGGAACGGTCCTCGGAATACTGGCGTTCGCCCGACCCGCTCCACGAGCTCGACCGCGCCCTTCGTGCTTCCGATCCAGAGGGACGCAGAGTCGATCAGAAGCGCTTCACAGGGGGTGCTGAGGGCAAGCCGATAGATGTCTCCGAGATCGAAGGTTGCCACCAATGCGCTGCTCGCGCGTCGCAACGTCTTTTGCGGATCGTGATTGGTGCGGTGGAACAGGCTGTCGACGCCTCGCTGGATTCGCGTACGCACGGGGTCGAACAGCGTGATCATCAGGACGCTGAAGATCACTGGTGTTACCGGCGAGCGGGACGGATCGGCAGTCTGGAGCGCCAGGCCCGAGCCGGCTACCACGATAGCGTAGGACCCGGCGACAATCGCTGTCAGCATCACGTAGCTGACGCCCTGGCGAAGCATAGCGTCGACTGCGAACAGATCGTGTTTGCCGAGGGCGTAGAAGAGGCTCAGCGGAAAGACGAACGCCGTGAACGCTGCGACATTGATGTCGACCTCTCCGCCCGACATCCCGGACCAGGTCAGCACGCACGCGGGCAGCGCCAGGCCGACGACGACACCGAGCGCGATGATGCCGAGCCGTTTCCGTACCAGCACGGAGCTCGTCGTCATGTACGCTTGGAGAGAGGACAGGCCGAAACAAAGCCCGCCGATACCCCAGAATACCATGCAGAGGTTGTGTATGCGCGAGTAGAGCGCCGGGTCGTGGAGATAGCGCTGATACACGAAGATCGCGCTAGCGAGCGCGACGTAGATCCCGCCCGTCAATGCGCGACGGGCAGCACCGAAGCGTCGCAGGGGGAACACGAGCGTGAAGTGCAGGAGCGTTGCCGCGACGCCGGCCTCGGTGGCGATGTGGAGGCGGAACAGCTGTCCAGGCCCGTACAGATCGAGGGCGCTCAAGCAGAACAGGCCGAGGTTCAAACACAGGAGCGTGCCGGCGGTCGTCGCGGCCGAGACGCCCGCGGTGAGCCAGATCATCAGTCCGGCCACGGTGAACACGATGCCGTTCACGATCAGCGGACCGAAGAACCAGAAGTAGTCGGTGCGCGTGAACTCCATCGACGTGCCGCGGCGCGTCTCGGTGGGGTCGTCCGCGAACGTGTATGCGATTTCAGCGTTCGACGGAGTGGCCGCCACGATGTCGTAGGCCTCGACCGCGCTTGTGATGGGCGCGTGGTCGATCGCGATCACCTGACGCTGGTAGACGGTTGCGCCGTGTCGGGCCGTCCAATGGTCCAGAGCGACCGACGGCACGACGCGGTTTGGCATCAAGAAGAACCCCGGAAACGTCTCTCCCACCCAGTGGGTGCTCGCCCGCACGCCGAGGCCAAGCGCCAGGCAGGCGAGGATCGCGTAGCCGATCGCGAGGATCGGCCGATACTGAACCGTGACTGGGGCTCGCGATGTCACGCGCTTCTTTCGTGCCGCCGCGTGCGGAGCAGTGCGAGTACACTCACGAGCCCGGCCAGGATCGCGAACACATCGCCGTATGTGCTGTAGGGCGTGCGGTCGGTACGCGGATGGACACGCCCTGACGTTACGCCCGCCTGTCCGGTGCCCAGCCGTCCGTAAACCCGGCCGGTCGGATCGACAAACGCGGAGATGCCCGACGTCGTCGCCCGCACGACGTAACGCCTGCTTTCGACGGCACGAAAGACGGTCATGGAGAGGTGCTGAGCGCTTGCTCCGAGACCACTGCGGTCGAGCCAGCCGTCGTTGGCCAGGTTGATCAGGAGTTCGGCGCCCGCATGGACGAGGTTTCTCGTCAGACGGGGGAAGATGATCTCGTAGCAAATGAGTGGACCCAGCCGTCCGATGGCGCTCGGGAGGATGTTGCCGCGTGTGCCTGCTCCGAAGGTGCGATCTTCTTCGCCGGCGCTCGCCTCCGCGACACCGAGCGGAGAGTACTCGGCGAAGGGGACGAGCCGAATCTTGTCGTAGGCGCTGATGGGCCCGTTGGGGGGCACGTGGAACACGGAGTTGAAGTAGCGGAGGCCGGGCCTGCGTCTCTCAATGCGTGGCGCTCCGAGCACGAGCCCGCCCGGGGCGTGGTTCGCGACACGTTCGAGGGCGGGTCTCACCATGGGATCCGTGTCGGGGTACAGGGTGAGCGCGTACTCGGGCCAGACGATGAGATCGGGGCTGAGGTCGGCGAGAGCGCGCTGGGTGAGTCGAGAGTAGCGGACGAGATTACGATGCGCTTTGGAGCGGTCCCAGGTCCAGCTCGGCTCCTGGTCGCCCTGAACGATGGCCACGAGCGCCCCCGTTCGGGTCGGCCGGTTCGCTTCGATGTCCAGCCGCCATGCTCCGTATGCGAGATCCATCGCGACGAGAGCCAGCGCGGCCGCCATCGGCAGCGTCGCGCGCAGCGGAGTGCTGCGTCCTGGCGCGCACGCGAGCTCCCGGAGGACGAGATAGAGGCTGACGTTCACGAACGCGACCAGGTACGACACGGCGTAGGCGCCGCCGAGATCCGCGATCTGAATGAGAGGTCGTACGTTCCATTGCGAGTGCCCGAGAAGTTCCCACGGGAGCCCTGTGAGGAACGTGGCGCGTGCGAGCTCGCACGTGATCCACAAGCCGGGCACGCCGATGAGTGCAAGCCAGCGCTGCTCGCGGAGCAGCATCCGCGCGCCCACGGCGAATAGGCCCACGTAGACAGAGACGAAGAGCAGGCAGATCGTCGCGCTGAACGCGATCGCTCCAAGGAAGCCTGTATGGAAGTACGCCGCGACAGTGTCGAGAACCCATGCGACGGTTACGGCGAAGAACACCGTGCCGTACGCGAAGCCGGCGGCGAACGCACCGAGGTTGCTCGTGCGTGCGGCCACCGCGAGGAGAGGCACGAGGGTAATCCAGGCCGCGATGCTCAGATCGTGAGGAGGGAGGGCGAGGCCGTACAGCACGCCACCGACGACGACCAACACGGCATCGAGGGTGAGCGTCTTCATGGCGGTCGAGGTGCTGCTCAGAGCGTCGCTGAGCTGGGTTCCGGTGCCGGTGGTTCCGCAGGCGCCGCGGAGGCGTCGTTGGTCGATCGTCGGAGGTGCAGCGAGAACGTGGTTCCGGCATTGGGACGTGATGCTACTTTTAGGTCGCCGCCCATGAGTCGCGCCAGCTTGCGTGCGATGGTCAGTCCGATTCCGGTGCCCTCATGTGTGCGGGTGGCGCTTCCATCGACCTGATGGAACGCGTCGAAGATCTTTTCGTGATGGTGCTCGGGGATGCCGACTCCCGTGTCCTCGACGTCTAGGATGGCCATGCTGTCCGTCTGGCTGCCCGTGATCGTTACGCTGCCGTGGTCGGTGAATTTGAAGGCATTCGAAAGGAGGTTGCGAAGGATGATCCGCAACATGGCGGTGTTGCCGATGATTGAGGTCCCGCCCTCGGGCGCTTGCCACACGAGTTCCACGTGCTTCTGGTGCCCGAGTTCCCGGGCCAGGCCTCTGACGTCCGTACCGATGGCTTCCCAGGAGAGAAGCTCGAGATCGCGGGACGTGACCACCGCGGCATCGAGGTCGGCAAGGCGGAGAAAGTCGTCAACCAGGCGAAACAATGCCTCGGCGTTGGCATGGACACGCTTCAGGGTGTCGACCGCGGACGGAAGTTCGCTCAGCTCTTCCTCGAGGACCTCGGTGTATCCAAGGATGACGTTCAGCGGTGTGCGGAACTCATGCGATACATTGGCGAGCAGCTGTGACTTCAGAATCTCGACCTCGCGCACACGGCGAATCTGCCCGCATGCCTTGAGGGCTATCTCGACCCAGAGGAGCAGTTTGTCCGGGCCCTCGGTCTTGTCGTGGTAGCCCGGGATGTCGAGGCTGCGGAGCATCTCGCGGGGAGGCTTCTCGCCCGAGTAGCCGGTCTGCAGCACGATCTGGACATCGCGGTCCATCGTACGAATCCGACCGACCAACTCGTCGCCGGTCATCTTCGGCATGAAGTAGTCGACCAACAGCAGATCGACCCTGTGCTCGGCGAACAACTCGAGCGCGCGGGTGCCGCTATCAGCCAACAGCACTTCGTGCCCCTCACGTTCGAGGACGACCTTGACGGATGTCAGCGTCGAGTTCTGGTCGTCGACAACCAGGATCGTGAACCCAGACTGCACAGGAGTCGATCGCTTGCGTGCCATTCCGCTGCTGCAGAGTACTGCAACGTTGGTGCCATGCGGTGCCACACTAGAGGCATCTCAAGGGAGCGGTTTTGCTGGTGTTTGGGCGCACGAGTCGCGCGGCGGCAGTGCCCGCCATGTCGAGTGAGCAGGCGACCGTCAACCGCGTAACGGTGTGGGGGCGCCCGCCGGAGAGCACATGTTGGTTTCCGTGCGACCTCGTGTGTCGCGTTAGGGGACAACGTTCGGCGTTGGCATCGACGACTGATGCCGAAACGATGGCTTCGAGGCGGGGGGGGCCGCCCGCAACGCGAAGCGGGAACGTCAGCGCGGTCGCCGTGACCAGCGTGCGAGGTCAGTCCCGGAGTCGAAGGGCAATCGCACGTTCGACGTAGCGAGCGAGCATGTCGCTCTCGAGGTTCACGGCATCGCCGGGACGCCGCGCTCCGAGCGTCG
Organism: Deltaproteobacteria bacterium; assembly: GCA_029262315.1. Classification (GTDB taxonomy): domain Bacteria; phylum Desulfobacterota; class Binatia; order UTPRO1; family UTPRO1; genus JAJCZP01. Next base: position 12,814 of record JAJCZP010000028.1, read on the forward strand.
TCGCGGCGGCCGTATGCGGAATCACGGCGACGGTGAAGCTCCGGCTCGTACATCGGAAGACGGTCAGGCTGATGCCGTCGACGGCTACCGAGCCCTTCTCGACCAGATAGCGTCCGAAACCAGCCGGGATGCTGAAGCGGTAGAGCGCACTGTCCCCTTCGGGCTTGATCGCCTTGACGGCGCCAATGCCATCGACGTGGCCGAAGACGAGATGCCCGCTCAGGCGATCGGCGAGCCGCAAGGAGCGTTCGAGATTGACCCGGCTGCCGCCGCCCAGCTTCCCGAGCGTCGACCGTCGTAGGCTCTCCTGCGAGACATGAACGGTGAAGGTGCCGCCGCGCCGGTGCGTGACGGTCATGCAGGCGCCGCTGACAGCGATGCTGTCACCGAGCGCAAGGCCACGCAGCCGGCTGCGGATGGTCAGGTCCGCGCCGCCGCGCAGACGACGAACGGTGGCGACGGTGCCCACCTCCTCGATGATGCCGCTAAACAAACTGGGGGCTCTCTCGGGCCGCTGCCGGGGCGCTCAGCTGAGGCCGAGAAATCGCGCCAGCCAGCCGTGCTGCTCGCGCTTGCCGAGTTCCTCGAGCTCTCCTTTGTCGAACCAGAGGCCGTGGCAACTCGGGCACTCGTCGAGGGTCACGCCGGACGAGGTTTTCTCTTCGAGTTGTTCTCCACAGCGTGGACAGCGCATACGCACGCTCTCACGGATGGCCGACTCGTCCTCGTCCGACTTCTCCTGCTGGAGCTTGCCGAGCAGTTCCTTGTCGCGCTTGGCGAAGAACTCGTCCTCGCGTGCTTTTTCGACGTCCCGCAGCTTGTTGCCCAGCCGATCCTTCTCATCACCTCGAGCCATCCGTCCTCCGTTCTGATTCCGAGTCCAATTCGGGTTTCGGTTCCGGGCTCCGATGCCAGCCCGCCCGGTCCTGTACGTAGTGTAGCCATTCTTTGGCCCGTCTGCTTTCGGTCGAAAGGAGGGTCAGGCCCATGACCAGAAACAGCACGCCCTGCAGAAACGGCAGGAAGAGGCCGATGACGCCGAGCCCCAACAAGAGTACGCCGACCGTAATCTTGCCCGCTCTCCGGATGCGCTGCTTCATGCGGTCACGCTCAAGGCCAAATTGTAGCGGGGGCTCCGGTAGGGGGTCAAATTCGGCATCGAGGGGATCTTGCGACCTGTCAGATGATGCTTATCTATAACTCGATATGAATCTCGACAAATTCACGCAGAAATCGCAGGAGGCGCTGCGCGAGGCGCAAACGCTCGCCGCGGGCCGTCGGCATCAGGGCGTAGATGTCGAGCATATTTGCGCCGCCCTGCTTGGCCAAGAGCAGGGTGTGGTGCCGGCGCTTCTCGAGCGTGCCGGCATCGCGACGACCGCGTTGCAGGCGGAGATCGAACAAGCGCTGGCGAAGATACCCCAGGTCGGTGGGCCGGGATCGGGTGGGCAGGCGTATTTCACCCAGCGTCTCGGTCAGGTCCTCGCGGCGGCCGAGACGGAAGCCAGCCAGCTGAAGGACGAGTACGTCAGCGTCGAGCACCTCTTGTTGGCGACGCTCGCGGAGAAGGGTGCGACCGGCGCGGCGCTCGCCAAGCTTGGCCTCACCCGCGACAAGCTGATGGAGGCGCTCCAGGCCGTTCGCGGCAATCAGCGTGTGACGAGTCCGGATCCAGAATCGACGTATCAGGCGCTCGAGCGCTATGGCAAGGATCTCACGCAGCTAGCGAATCAAGGCAAGCTCGATCCAGTCATCGGGCGCGACGACGAGATCCGGCGGGTCATTCAGGTGTTGTCACGCCGTACGAAGAACAACCCGGTGCTCATCGGCGAGCCCGGCGTGGGCAAGACCGCCATCGCCGAGGGCCTCGCGCAACGCGTCGTCCGCGGCGATGTGCCCGAGGGGCTCAAAGACAGACGGGTGATCTCGCTCGACATGGGGGCACTGATCGCGGGGGCCAAGTATCGCGGCGAGTTCGAGGAGCGACTGAAGGCCGTGCTCAAGGAGGTGCAGGCGTCCGAGGGCGAGGTCATCCTGTTCATCGACGAGTTGCATACCGTGGTCGGAGCTGGGGCGAGCGAAGGCGCGATGGACGCCAGCAATCTCTTGAAGCCCATGCTGGCGCGCGGCGAGTTGCACTGCATCGGGGCGACCACACTCGACGAGTACCGGAAATACATCGAGAAGGATGCCGCGCTCGAACGGCGCTTCCAGCAGGTCCAGGTCGAGCAGCCGAGCGTCGAAGAGACAATCTCGATTCTCCGCGGGTTGCGCGAGCGCTACGAGCTGCACCATGGCGTGCGGATCAAAGACACGGCCCTCGTGACGGCGGCGACGTTGTCGAACCGCTACATCACCGACCGCTTCCTGCCCGACAAGGCCATCGATCTGGTCGACGAAGCGGCGGCGAAACTCCGCACCGAGATCGACTCCCTGCCAGCCGAGCTCGACGAAGTGTCCCGGCGTGTCATGCAGCTCGAGATCGAGCGGGAAGCGCTCCGCAAGGAGACCGATGAAGCGTCCCGCGATCGTCTCGAGCGACTCGAGAAAGAGCTCGCGGACCTGCGTGAAGAGAGCGATCAGCTCCGAGCGCAGTGGGAGCGGGAGAAGAGCGGGGTCACCCGGCACCGCCAGCTGCGCAAGGAGATCGAGGAGGCCCGATTGGCGATGGAGCAGGCCGAGCGTGCCTACGATCTCACCAAGGTGTCGGAGCTCAAGTACGGCAAGCTCGCGGAACTCGAGCGTCAGCTCGCCGACGAAGAGTCGAAGATCGAGCAGGAATCCGGCGCGAACCGGCTGATGAAGGAGGAGGTCGACGAGGACGACATCGCCGAAGTGGTCGGCCGATGGACCGGTATTCCGATATCGCGACTGATGCAGGGCGAGGCGCAGAAGCTTCTCGGGCTCGAGGCGCATCTGCACGAGCGAGTCGTCGGGCAGGATGAGGCGGTCCAGGCTGTTGCCGACGCGGTCGTGCGTTCGCGGTCGGGGTTGAATGATCCCAATCGCCCGATCGGATCCTTCATCTTTCTTGGCCCGACAGGTGTCGGCAAGACCGAGCTTGCGCGCGCGTTGGCGGAGTTCCTGTTCGACGACGAGCGCACGATGGTCCGGATCGACATGTCCGAGTACATGGAGAAGCATACGGTGTCCCGATTGATCGGCGCCCCGCCGGGCTACGTCGGCTACGACGAAGGCGGCCAGTTGACCGAGGCGGTGCGGCGTCATCCCTACTGCGTCGTCCTTTTCGACGAGATCGAGAAGGCGCATCCCGACGTATTCAACGTTTTGCTCCAATTGCTCGACGACGGGCGCCTCACGGATGGCCATGGCCGCACCGTGAACTTTCAGAACGCCGTCGTCATCATGACGAGCAACATCGGGAGCCAGATCGTTCTCGAGCGAGGCGGCGGTGTGGATGACGAGTCCTACAAGTCGATGAAACGCGAGGTCCTCGAAGCTCTTCGTCTCGAGCTCCGGCCGGAGTTCTTGAATAGGATCGACGAGACCGTCGTCTTTCACGGTCTCGGGCGCGAGGAGCTGAGGGTCATCGTCGACATCCAGCTGGCCCGCCTCAGAGATCGACTGACCGAACGGAAGGTCGAGCTTGATCTGACGGACGCCGCTCGCGACCACTTTGCTGACGCTGGCTACGATCCCGTATACGGAGCCCGACCGCTGAAACGGCTGTTGCAGCGTGAGATCGAGACCGTGCTCGGGCGAAAGATCCTAGCGGGTGAGGTGCCAGACGGCGCGCGGCTCACGGTCGACTACGGTGCTGACCAGCTCACGTTCGAGATCGAGCCCGCGACGTCGGATGCCTGATTCGTGGATGGCCCGACCGTGCTTGCGTGAACTCGATCAGTTGTCGTAGGTTGGCGCGTCTGTCCCCATGGAAGCCCGTCTGAAGATTCTCACCTCCGCGACCAAGCTTTTTACGACGCAGGGATTCGCCAAGACGTCGCTTGCGCAGGTTGCGAAAGAGGCGCACGTCTCCAAGGCGCTGATCTTCTGGCACTTCGAGAGCAAGGACGATCTCTTTCGTACGGCGCTGAAGACCTCACTCGAGCCGTTTTCGATCGATGTCGTCGAGTTGCTCGATGGGCTCGATCCGATGGCGCAGATTCAGAAACTCGTGGACCTCTACTACGAGTTCGTCAGCCAGAACATCTATTCCGTGCGCTTCCTGCTCTCTCTCGTGGTGCGCGAGGAGAAGAACCTCGACGATCTGCTCGAGCGGACGATCGAGCTGCATCGGATCTACTGCAACATGATCGCCGACATCGTGCAGACCGGCTGTGAGCAGGGCGCCTTTCGCGCCACGTTGGTCGCGGAAACCGAGGCGGCACTGATCATGGCGACGTTGAATGGCGTCTTGGTGCAGGGGTTTCTCGATGGCACTGAGCCGCGCGATCCCGGACCACTTCTCGATCAGCTCAAGCGCTCGCTGCGCGAGCGGTTGCTCGCTGCGCCGCCGCCGCTGGCCGACGCCTGATCGCGGACCCTAGGTTCCGGCGTCGAGTGCCGCGGGCTCGCCAACGCGGAGATGGGCCGTGAAGTGGAAGACCGTGCCGATGCCTACTTCGCTTTCCATCCACATGCGACCGCCCATTAACGCCACCAGCTGACGAGAGATGGTCAGGCCGAGCCCGGTGCCGCCGTAACGGCGGGTCGTCGAGCCGTCTCCTTGCGTGAACGGCTCGAAGATGGCGGTTCGTTTCTCCGGGGGGATGCCGACGCCGGTGTCTGTGACGCCGATCTCGAGCTCGACCTCATCGCCACGACGCGCGGCGAGCCCGACTCGCACGGTGACCCTGCCGAACCGGGTGAACTTGAGGGCATTGCCGATCAGGTTGGTGAGCACCTGGCGGAGCCGGGTCGGATCGCCGACGAGTACTTCGGGGACGTCAGCCTCGATGTGATGGCGAAGCACCACGCCCGGGCGCGCCTGCGATGCCAGGGGCTGGATCGCGTCGGTGAGGGTGCTGCGCGCAGAGAACGGTATCCATTCGAGATCGAGACGGCGCGCCTCGATCTTGGAGAAGTCGAGAACGTCGTTGACGATGCACAGGAGCCCGTGCGTGCTGCGCTCGAGGGAGGCCGCATGCACGCGTTGTTCCTCGCTGAGTGGGCTGTCGAGCAGCATCTCCGCCATGCCGAAGATGATGTTTACCGGCGTTCGAATCTCGTGGCTCATGTTGGCGACGAAGTCGGACTTCGCGCGCGAAGCCTCCTCGGCGTGTCGTTTGGCGATCTCGAGTTCGTGGACGAGCTGCACCAGATGCGTCTCGTTTTGCGCCTGACGCTCGACCAGCTGTCCCTGCTCGGAGGCGCGCGTGCGCGCGCTTTCCTCTTGGCGCCGGAGATTGAGTCCGAAGAACGAGGTCAGATAGGCGGCCAGAAACATGAGGATGGCCATGGTCGCGAATTGCCCCCCAACGAAGATGCTGCTTTCGGTGAGGCACATTCCGTCGAGTAGCGCGGGACAGCGGTGCGTCATGAGCCCGAAATGCTCGCCCCAGCAGAGTGCCCCGACGTACGTCGTGCCGAGTAGGGCGTGCAGGAGCGCATCGCGTCGGGGAACCAAACTGCCGTAGACCATCAGGGGTACGATCCAGCTGGCGAGTCCAAGACTCTCCGGTCCACCGCTCATGTGGCCCGCGGTCACGAACACCGTCATATCGGCGATGGCGAGCGCGTTCATCGTCACGCGGTAGAAACGGGTGATCGAGGCGAACCGGAGACGCGTCCACACGTGAATCGCGATGGCGGCTGTCGCGGTGAAGGCGAAGACCGCGGAGATCAGGAGAAAGGCCTCCCCGAGAGTCGGCCCCGACGGAACCAATGTCCAGAGGATCAAGGTGAGCGCGAACAGCACGCTGCCAACGATCCAGTGGAGTCGCACGATCCATCGCAACCGCTCCACCATCGTCGTGGCGGAGTCGACAGGTGTGGATGGCGGCGCCGGGTTGTCTGGTGTGGTCATTCGACGAATCTATCCAGGCCGAATATCGGCAGATTCATGCAAGAAGCTGAGCGGAATGACGCGGCGGGTGTCGACCCAGCGGCGCTCCGTCACGACAATGGCGCCCACCGGCCATGTCTCGGTTCTCGTTGCCGGAAAATAAGGGATTTTCGTGACTTGGGACGAGGTCGGCGTGGCACGGTGTCTGCATTGGCCGATCCTCATGGGCGTCGATCTAGACAAGATGCGGGAGAGCTGCCAGCGAGATCAGTGGTCTCTGGACGATTTTGACTGGTCGGGAGCGCCCGTTCCCCTCTCGCGCGAGCAGGAAGAGCAGGTGTGCTCCTACTACGTGAACATGTCGTACATCGAGCGGCTTGCGGGCGCGCTGTTCCTGTCGTTGTCCGAGCGCGTCGAGGACGATCGGCTGGTGGCGATCTTCGAGAGCTTTCACACTGACGAGCTCCGTCACAGTCATGCCGCCGCAAAGCTCGCCGACTACTTCGATCGCCATCACTATCGGATCTACACGCCCAACATCTCCATGCTTCGGTTCATGCCGCACTTCGTGAACGCGATCGACAGTCTCAACCCCGCCTTCGCGACATCGTTCATTCTCGGCGGTGAGCTCATTCTCGACATGGCGTTGTTACGCGGCCTGAACCAGTACATCGACGACCCGTTGAGCCGTGCGGTAGTGGAGAAGATCAATCAGGACGAGTCCCGGCACCTGGCGATGGATCTCTACATGACGGAGTACTTCGCACGTATCGGTCGGCGCGACGCCGCGCAGGACAACCCGTGGTTCGGCAGCGACTTCTGGGGCGTGTTGGCGTGGGGTCCCGGATTCTTCGGCGAAGTATTCTTTCGCCCGATGCAGGTACTGGATCCCACCCAGGAGCAGATGCGCGCTGTGATCAATCGGCTGCGACGGTTCTACGATCGCGCGTCCGTGGCGGCGAATCCCGCGGTGCAGGAGTTCAAGGGAATCGTACGCTTTCTCGAGACGCCACTCGGCGCACATCTCGGCGGTGCGGTGGAGGTCGGTATCCGGACGATGTTTGGGATCGACCTCGGGTTTACGCGTGCGGCTTCGACCGAGGCCGTCTACGGGCGGCGTGCGGATCTGGCGCCGCTGACGGCCTCGGCGCTCGCTGTCGTCTGAGCTCGCCGACTATCCGCCGCTCGGGTCGGTCGAGTTCGCCGGCTGCCCGCGAAGCCGGGATTCAGGGTCTGGCGGAGGTCCGGTCTCGCATCTGCAGCCACAGTGAGAGCGCCAAGTAGTACAGCGGATAGGCCAGGCTCACCCAGGCGATGGCCGATGTGTAGGCTGGCCGCGTCACCAGGACCAGCAGTAGGACCGCGGCCCACGCGACACCGAGGCCGATCGTGAGTGTTCGGAGCTGCGGCGTGCGAGAGGGGTAGACGAACTTGACTGGGGCGAACACGAGCAAAGACAGTGAGAGAACCCATATCGTGGTGGCTTCCGCTGAGGTAGGAAGCAGCCAGGCGTAGAACGCCACGACGTTCCAGTACGACGGGAAGCCCCGAAAGTAGTGATCAGTGGTTTTCGCGTCGGTGCGGCAGAACCCGTACGTGCTGGCCAGCAACGGCACCGACGCGATGAGGAGCGGATGCCAGGCCAGCAGGTCGGCTTCGTAGAGGAGCGCGATCGGTACGACGACGTAGGTCAGGTAGTCGATGATATTGTCGAGGAGTGTGCCGTCGAACCACGGGACGACCCTTTTGACGTCGACGGCGCGCGCCAGCGTGCCATCCGAGCAATCGATCGCGAACGCCAGGCTGAGCCAGAGGAAGGCTTCGGCAAATCGATGGGCATCGACGGCTTGCAGCGCGACGAACGCGATGACGGCGCCGGACGCGGTGTAGGCGTGTACCGCCCACGCCGCGACCTGCCGCGCGGTACTAGCGGGCGCGCTCATCTCCCGCCTCGATGCGTGGCGCTAGGAAATAGAGTTCGCCGCGGGTCTTCATACGGCCCGCGGCAAGGCCCGCGGCGTCTCCCGCGCCGAAAAAGAGGTCGACCCTGCCAGGGCCGCGAATGGCGCCGCCCGCATCCTGGTTCAGGACCAGGCGCGTGAGGTCGGGCGCGTCGCCGACACCGGGCAATCGGATGAAAGCCAGCGCGCCGGCTGGGTACAGCGTCTCGTCGGTCGCGATCGATCGCCCCCCGGTGACCGCGACGCCGAGACTGCCCTCGGGAGGACGATCGAGGAGGCGGAAGAAGACGTAGCGCGGGTTTTCGTGCAAGAGCGCGCCGCGCGTGTCGGGATGCTCAGCGACCCACGAGCGGATGTTCGCCTGCGATGCTTGTCCGGGTGCGAGCTCGCCGCGGTCGAGGAGCAGGCGTCCGATGCTGACGTAGGGATGTCCGTTCGTGGCGGCGAATCCGATGGTCTTCCGGCTCCCGTCAGGGAGCGAGATGGTCCCGGACCCTTGGATCTGGAGAAAGAAGAGGTCGACCGGGTCGCGGGTCCAGGCGATGGTGGGTGCCTGCGACGGGTTGCTGCCCTCGATCTCTGCGCGCGTGTAGTACGGGACGAGGCGCCCACTCTCGACGCGACCGACGATGTCGCGCCGGCACGCGACGTCCTCGACGAGGTCGGGAGCCAGGGTGACCAGGTCGCTCGGCCGGCCGTGGATAGGGTAGCGAAACTCGTCGTTCGGGCGCAGGCGGGCCTCGATCGTCGGCACGTAGTACCCGGTGAAGAGCGCGCCGTCGGTCGCAGTGGCTCGATAGAACGTGAAGCGATCCTCGATGGTCGCCAGCCATTCGTGAGTGGTCGCGTTGGGGGCAAGAAGCGGCAGCAGGGCGGCCAGGCTCGCGCGCATCGCTCCGACCGTGATTTCGTCGGGGCCGAATCGGAGTGTCTCGTCAGTGGGGCGACGGTCGTAGTAGGCGAGGGAGCGTTCGAGCGCGAGTCGCAGGGCGGCACGATTTCCATCGTCGGCGAGAGCCGGGGGCTGCTCGAGGGCGATCAGTGGCCCGTCGTCGGGCGCGTGTAGCGTGGACGGCGTGGACGGTGTCGGGGGCGGTCGAACGGTGCAGGAGGCAGCGA
>JAJCZP010000029.1 GCA_029262315.1 Deltaproteobacteria bacterium
TCGTGCTTGCGCTCTCGCCGCCCCGGATCTTTGACTTCGCGTTTCTCGAGCGGCTCCGCTCGCTCCACGAGCGGCTCGAGGAGGAAGTCCCGCATCTCGACGAGGTGACGAGCCTGGTGAACGCGCGGGCCACGCGCGGCACGGAAGGCGAGCTCCTCGTCGAGGACCGGATGGAGAAATGGCCCGAGTCTCCGGAAGCGCTGGCACGCATCGAGGCGTATGCCCGCTCGAATCCCTCCTACCAGAACCTGCTGCTCTCGGAGGATGGCCGCTACACTACCGTGGTGGTTCGCACGGTCAGTTCGACGGGACTGGGCGAGGTGGATCCGCTCGAGGCGGGCTTCGACGACGAGGAGATGGGCGGGGAGGACGCATCGGCGCCGGCAATCTACCTGAGCGACGAGGAGAACTCAGAGGTGGTGGAGGCGGTGGCGGCGATCGCAGCGGAGTTCCGGAGCGACGACTTCCCGATCCTGATGGCGGGCTCGCCGGTGGTCACGGATTCCCTGCAGCGCTCGCTGAAGAGCTCCATGGTGCGCTTCATCCGGCTCACGTTGCTCGCGGTGACGATCTTCCTCTTCGCACTCTTCCGCCGCGTGTCGGCCGTGGCACTGCCCATCGTGGTGGTCGTGCTCTCCCTGGCCGCGACCATCGGCCTCATGGCAGCCACGGGGACGCCGCTCAAGCTGCCGACCATGATCCTGCCATCCTTCCTGCTGGCGGTGGGCGTCGGTGACTCGGTGCACGTGCTCGCACTCTTCTTCCGGCGGTTGCAGGCCGGGTCGACGCGCGAGGACAGCATCGTCTACGCGTTCGAGCACTCGGGGCTGCCCATCATGCTCACGAGTCTGACCACCGCGGGCGGTCTCCTGTCGTTCTCCACCGCGGCGCTCGCACCCATCGCGGACCTGGGAACCTTTGCGCCCGCCGGAGTGATGATCGCGTTCGTGCTCTCACTGACCCTGCTGCCGGCGATGCTCGCGCTCGTTCCGCTGCGTCCCGTCGAAGCTCCGGTCGACGCCGAGGAGGATGCGCGCCGGCATCCGCTGGACGGCATACTGGCCGCCGTCGGCGACTTCGCTACGAGCCGGCCGTGGCTCGTGGTCGCGCTGAGCGGCGCACTCCTGCTGGTCGCGATGGGGGGAGCGTCGCGCCTCCAGACCGGCCACAATCCGCTCGAGTGGCTGCCCGCAGATTCGGACGTCCGCATGGCGACCACCGAGATCGATCGCGCGATGCGTGGCTCGATCACGCTCGAGGTCGTGCTACGGGGCCAGGGTGAGAACGCCTGGTACTCGCCCGACGCCCTGCGCTCGATCGAGGCCATCTCGAACTTCGCCGAGGGGTACACCGACGGAGAGATCTTCATCGGCCGGGCCTTCTCCCTGGTCGACGTGCTGAAGGAGATCCATCGCGCCCTCAATGAGAACCGCTCGGAGTACTACGCGCTGCCCAAGAACCGCGCGCTGATCGCTCAGGAGTTCCTGCTCTTTGAGAACAGCGGCTCCGACGATCTCGAGGATCTCGTGGACAGCCAGTTCAGCCAGGCCCGGCTGACCCTCAAGGCGCCCTGGGTGGATGCCGTCGCGTACAGCGGCACTCTGGCGACACTTCAGGAGCAGATCGACCAGGAGTTCGGCGAAGACGTCGACGTGACGATGACCGGCTTGATGCCCATCCTCTTCCGGAGCATGACCCTGGTGCTGGAGAGCCTGCTCCGCAGCTACCTCATCGCCTTCGTAGTGATCTCGCTGCTGATGATTCTGCTGATCGGCGGTGTGCGGCTCGGTCTCGTCGCCATGGTTCCAAACCTGCTGCCCATCGCCCTGGTGCTCGGAGTGATGGGCTTCTTCGGCCTTCCGCTCGATAACTTCACGCTGCTGATCGGGAGCATCGCCCTCGGCCTCTCGGTCGACGACACGATCCACTTCATGCACAACTACCGTCGCTACTACGAGCAGACGGGCAGCTCCTCGCAGGCCACGCACCTCACCCTTCAGACTACGGGTCGAGCCATGCTGGTCACGACCATCGTGCTATCGACGGGCTTCTTCATCTTCATGCTCTCGGAGATGAGCAACCTCTTCAACTTCGGCGCGCTGACCGGGCTGGCCATCGTTTTGGCCCTGCTGGCCGACTTCCTGCTCGCGCCGGCGCTAATGCAGCTGATCCATGGCGAGGGCGAACCCGAAGCCTAGCGGGCGACAAGCCGTCACCTCTCACCTGCTGCAGCCTCATTGGCATCGGCCTGCCGTCGATAGAACTCGTACACACCAAACGTTCGGAGTACCCACGTCACGAGACGCGGACTGACCGCGTCGGCGATCGCGAGCACCCGTTTCGGCCCGGGAGCGACGACGATCTCGGGAACGTCGTGCTCGATCGCGCGCACCACGGCCTCCGTGACCTTCTCGAGCGTGGTCTCGCCGGCGAGCCTCGGGGCCTGCGTGCCGTACTCGGCAAACATACCGGCGTCGGCGACGAAGCCGGGACAGATCACCGAGGCGCTGACACCGGTCCCGCGTACCTCCTCGCGGACGGCGCTGGTCCACTCGATCATGCCGGCCTTCGTCGCCGCATAGGTGGCGGAATACGGCGATCCCTTCTTGCCCCCGAGCGACGACATCATCACCACATGCCCGCGCCCGCGCTCGAGCATGCCGGGGAGAACCAGCCGCGAGAGGAGCAGCGGCGCGACGAGATTCGTCTCGATCATCCGCTCGATGCGATCGGGCGCCATGCTGGTGTAGCGGCTGACCCATTCCACGCCGGCATTGTTCACGAGGATGTCGATCGGCCCGTTGGCAGCGGTCGCCTGCTCGAGCAAGCGTTCGCGACTGCCACCGTCGGTGACGTCGGCGGGAATGGACTTCGCCTGCACACCCAGCGCGGCCGCCTCTGCGGCCGTCGCCTGCAACGCGTCGACCGACCTCGCCGTCAGTGAGAGGTTCACGCCCCGACGCGCCAGAGCGCACGCGATGTGAGGCCCGAGCCCACGGGAGCCCCCGGTGAGCAGCGCATGCATGCCCCGAAGGTCGTTCATCGCGACGGCTCCCGACGGGGACACGCGCCGCGCGCGGCATACACTGGCTCAGGCACGCGGCCGGTTGCGAACGACATCGAGCACGCCCGAGAGTCGCTCCCCAATCGAGCGCCCACTGAAGAGCTTGGTGGCGCCGCGCGCTACACGGGCGGCACCTGCCCCGTATGGCATCCACAGATTCCGCACGCTCTTCGGGCAGGTCATCACGCTCTTGGTCGCGACATAATGGAAATATGCTTGCTCACCCTGCACCCGCCCGACGCCTGACTCTCTCTCGCCGCCGAAGGGCAAGGTGACGCACCCACCCGACTGCACGGCGTTGTTCACCATCACCGAGCCGGCGCGCAGGCGGCGCGCAAGCGCCTCCCCCGCGGCCACGTCCAGGGTCCAGACGCTCGCCCCGAGTCCGTACTTGGAGTCGTTGGCAAAACGGAGCGCCTCCTCGTCGCCATCGACGGCCATGATCGGCAGGAACGGTCCGAACGTCTCCTCCTGCATCATGGTCATCTCCTGGGTCATGCCGGTGAGCACCGTCGGCGGCCAGTAGCGACCCCCGTGCAGCTCGAGCGCCTTGCCGCCGTGACGCAGCGTCGCTCCCTTGGCAATCGCGTCGGCGGTGTGCGCCTCGTAGATCTCGATCTGCGGCGCCCAGGCGACGGGGCCAAGATCGTAGTCGTCACCCTCGACTCCCTGCCGGAGCTTCCCGACCAGCGCGAGAATGCGCTCCGTCAGCGGCTCGACGAGATCGCGTGGGGCGTAGATGCGCTCGATGCCGTTACAGACCTGACCAGCGTTGTAGCAGGTGCCGTTGACGAGCCCATGGGCCGTAAAGTCGAGATCGGCGTCCGCGCGTACGATGGCGGCGTCGTTGCCGCCGAGCTCGAGCACGACCGGCGTCAGCGTACGCGCCGCACGTTCCATGACACGACGGCCGGTGCCCGGCGAACCGACGAAGCAGATCACGTCCGCCTCATCGACGAGCGCACCGCCGACGTCGCCGTAGCCGTGGACCATCTGCACGACGTCCGCGGGAACGCCGGCGTCACAAAACAGATCGGCGATGAGCTCACCGATCAGCGGGTTGGCCTCCGAGGGTTTTTGCACGACGGCGTTGCCCGCGGCGAGCGCTGGGATCATGTGCTTCACCCCGAGCTCGAACGGAAAGTTCCACGGCAAGATGTACCCTGCCACGCCGACCGGCTCGTAGAAGATGCGCGCCTTGGAGCCGAGAAAGAACGTCGGGCTCACCCGCACACCGCGCGCGAGCCTCTTCGCGAGTCTGGTGTGCAGCTTGATGGTCTCGCAGAGTGGACCCGTCAGGCTGATCGGCTCGACCGGCGGCTTGCCATTCTCCGACGAGACCACGCGGCCGATCTCGGCCGCGCGATCGATGAGCACACCCCGCATTCGATTCAGGATCCGACAGCGCTCGTCGACGCCCATCGCCGCCCAGCCGACCTGGGCCTGGCGCGCCCGCCTCACAGCCGTCTGGACGTCTGCGACGGAAGCCAGCCTCACCTCGCCAAGCTTGCGACCGTTGCTCGGGTCGAACGACTCCAGCATCTCGTCTGCGCATCTTGCTTCACCGAATGCCTGGGACATGACGACCTCCGAATCGATACTCGCCGCTTACGCCGCCAGCGGCTTCATCATCTGCGCCAACTCGCCCATGAAGGTGACGTCGCCCTCGATCGTGAGCTTGCCGGTCATGACCGCCGTGATGCCGTCCAGCTTCCCGGTAGCGATGTCGTTGTAGTCGCTGTCGCGCGCGACCACGTAGACGCGCGGATGCTCGAGGATGCCCTCCGACAGTGTCATCCGGCCGTCACGGATCGTGACCGTCCAGTCGCCACCCCCGCCGCCGGTGATACGGTAGCTGATCGTCGCGTCGACACCGACGGCCTTGTCGGGCAGGAATCGGTCCGGCAACCCCGTGAACAGATGCGCCACGGGCACCGGCTCCGCGACCGCCTCGTCGGCCAACTCGCGGATCAGGTCCTTCTTGACGACCTTCCCGATGGCGTTCTTCGGCAGCCGCGCGCGGAAGACGAAGGTCTCGGGAATCTTGTACGGTGCCATGTGCTCCCCGCAGTACACTCGGAGCTCCTCCTCCCCGAGGGCCTGCCCCCGCTTCGGCACCACGCACGCTTTCGCCACTTGCCCGTATTTCTCGTGCGGCTCGGGCACAACGGCAACTGCATCCACCGCCGGATGCCCGGCAATGACCGTCTCGATCTCCTTCGGGTAGACGTTGACACCCCCGCGAATGATGAGATCCTTCTTGCGATCGACGATGAAGAAGAAGCCCTCCTCGTCGACGTACCCCATGTCGCCGGTGCGCAGCCAGCCGCCCTTGATGGTCTCGGCGGTTGCCTCCGGCGCGTTGTGGTAGCCCTTCATGACGGTGTCGCCGCGCACCACGATCTCGCCGATCGCCCCTGCCGCGGCCTCGTGGTCCTGCTCGTCGAAAATGCGCACGTCCATCTCCGGCAGTGCCTTGCCGATTGAGCGGCGTTTGCGTGCCGTGAACGTATTCGCCGTGATCCCGCCGCTATTCTCGGTGGAGCCGTAGGCCTCGAGAATGGGGATGTGGAAGCGCCGCTCACACTCCTCGAGCTGCTCGGGGGGAATCGGCGCCGCGCCCGAGAGCCCGAAGCGCAGCGAACTCGTGTCGACCTCGGCAGCTTCCGGGACCTTGAGGAGGATGTTCCACATCGTCGGCACGATGTAGAAGCCGTTCACCTTGTAGCGCTCGATGCACTGCCAGAACTCCGAGGCTGAGAAGTTCCGGCGGAGCACGATGGTCAACGCACGGTACATGCAGGGATACGCCAGGTCATTGAGGCCCCCAGAGTGGAAGAGTGGCAGGACGCAGAGCGAGCGCTCGCCGGGGTTGATCGGCGCCACCTGCGTCTTCGCGCGCGCACCCTCGATGATCCCTTTGTGGGTGAGTAGCACACCCTTCGGCACGCCAGTGGTGCCCGAGGTGTACATCACCGACGCCACGTCCTCGGGAGACGGCGCATCGCCGGGCGCGAGTGTGCCCGCGTGCGCGCGGAGGACCTCCGGCAGGTACTCGTGCGGGAAGTCCAGGTCCATCCTCGACTCGGCATTGACGACGATCGTCCCCACCGGGGCCATTTCATCCTTGAGGGCGGAGACGATCGGTGCGAACTCGGCGTCAACGATGAGCATCGGCGGCTTGGCGTCGCCGATGAGGTACTCGACCTCTTTCGCCTGCCACCAGCAGCTCACCGGACCGGCGACGGCTCCGATCTTCTGGGCACCGAGCAGCACGTAGAAGAAGGAAGGCGTATTGCCCATCATGAACGCGACGATGTCGCCCTTCTTGACGCCCCGGCTCAGGAGATAGCGCGCACAGGCGTCGCTGCGCTCGTCGAGCTCGCGGTAGGTCACGATCTCGTCGTAGAACTCCAACACGTGGGCGTCCCCGTGCTCGGCCGCATTGTGCGCGACCAGGTCTCTCGTGGTGCGGATCTCGTTCGTCATCGTCGACACCTCGCGTCAGACTCGTAGCCAGCCATTGGCCTTGTACCAGTCGAGGATCTCTCGCATGCCGCGCTCGACGGAGGGATGCTCGAGGCGGAAGCCGGCCTGCTTGATCTTGGTGTTGTCCCACACGCGGTCGCAGGACATGTAGTAGAGGGTGTCCTTCTCGAGCATGGGCTTGGTACCCAACCGCTTGGCGATGAACTGCGCCACCACCGCCACCGGGACCAGCAATCGCACGGGTATGCGTCGGAAAGCCTTCTCCCGGCCGAACAGCTCGCGCGACACCAGCTGGAAGAACTCGGCCGTGGTCAATCGCGAGTCGTCGGCGACATTGTAGGCCTCGCCGATCGTCGCATCGTTGTCGAAGGCCCAGATCATCGCTCGGCACACGTCCTCGACATGGACGAAGGCCTCGACGTTGTTGCCACTTCCGACCAGGGTCGTGCGCTTCTTGTTGCGGTCCTGGTAGACGTGCTTGATCGCGTTGTAGATGCCGTACTCGGAGCGTGGGCCGTAGATCGCCGCCGGTCGGATGGCGGTCACCCGCAGGCCGCGCTCCGCGCCGTAGCGCTGCACGACCTTCTCGCCCTCCCATTTGCTCTCGTTGTAGGCGTTCAGCGGCGGGGTGAGCTTCGGCGCATCCTCCCGAACCGGTGCGCGGTCGTGCCAGCCGTAGCCGTAGACGCCCGCCGAGGAGAGATGGACGAATCGTTCGACGCCGCCCTCCACGCAGGCGGCGCAGAGATTGTCCACGGCACCGACGTTGATGGCGAACATCACGTCACGCGGCGTCGAGTAGTCGTGGATGCCGGCAACGTGGAAGATCGCCTCCACCCCCTCGAGCAACGCACCCAAGCCGTCACGTCGGGTCAGATCCGAGGCCACGAACTCCACGCCGCGCGCCTCGAACATCGCGCCGTAGTACCGGCTCGACACGTCAGTGGCACGAACCTGAAACCCGGCCTTCGCAGCCGCCATCACCATGTGATGGCCGGTAAACCCTGCGGCACCCGTCACCAGGACCCGCCCTCGGCGCGATTCGGACATTGGCGCCCGGCCTTAGTCAGCCCTCGGCCGAAGAAGATTCCCTAGTGTCTCGCGATCGATCGTCAGCTTGAGTTCGACGGCTCCTTCGTCCGGGTCCCGCTCGATCGCGCGCATCACCATCGCGAAGATCGCATCGCGCTGGTCGGTAATGCGTTCCGGGCGCCCGACGACAAGCCACTGGGTGGTCAGGTGCTCGATGAAGCCGAGGACCATGTTGCGAACGAGATACGGATCGAGCGCGGCGCGGAACACGCCTTCCGCGACCCCTGCTTTGAACGTCTCGACGATCGGCCGCGCCGCGTCCCGAACCGTCTGGTAGGCGGGCGAAGTCGCGTAGCGCCGGTTTCCCTTGAGCGTCAGCAAGGCCACCGACGTGTAGAGCCGATTGCCCTCGTAGAACTCGAGGTAGGCCTGAATGATCGCGCGCAGCTTCTCGCGGGAGCCGTGTATATAAGGAACGAGCGCGCTCACCCGCTCGACCTCGCGGCGCGTGTAGAGCTCGGAGATGGAGAAGAGCACGTCCTCCTTGGAGCCGAAGTACTCGTAGAGCGTCGGCTCGGAGACCTTGGCCTGCTGGCAGATCGCCGCGACCGTCGCGTCATCGAAGCCCTTCTCACCGAAGACCCTAAGAGCCCCCTCGAGAATGGCCAGCTCTTTTTCCGGATTGCGCTTCTTGCCGTTCTTCGAGCTCTGCTGCGACTCTCCCATGGCCCCGTACCCCGTGACGTGGCTAATACGAAGCGCGAATGTCCTTGTCAAGGCGGAATCTTGGTGCGACCCAACTTCTTGACTCTTTTCCTGGGCCTCACTAAGAGAAGCCCATGGATCTATCCGTGCTCACCTTAGACTTCGTCGATGACGTCGCCGTCGTCACGATGAACAATCCCCCCGTCAACGCGCTCGGTCCGGAATCGCTCGCGGACTTCGAGCAGATCCTGCAGCGCCTGCAAATGCCGGGCGTGGCACGGGCGCTGCTCCTGACCAGCGCCTGCCCCGGGTTCTTCTCCGCGGGCGACGACGTCAAAGGCCTGAAGGACATCGACGACAGCCTCCTCGCTCTCCACCCGAGAGGTCTGGCCATGATCGACACACTCGAAGCGCTCCCCCTCCCGACCGTTGCGGGCATCGACGGCCACGCGCTCGGCGGCGGCCTCGAGCTCGCGCTCGCCTGCGATTTTCGTTTCATGGCGGCCGACTCCGGCACGATAGGCTTACCTGAGGTGCGGCTCGGTATGATCCCAGCATTCGGCGGCACCCAGCGGCTGCCCCAAGTCGTCGGCAAGGCCAAAGCAATCGAGATGATGCTCAAGGGTCTCGCAATTTCCGCCGAACAGGCAGCGGAGATCGGACTCGTCAACGGGATCTTCCCCAAGGACAGCCTCTACGAGCAGTCGCTCGACTACGCCAAGAGGCTCGCCCGTCAGGCAACGGCGGCAATCGGCAGGATCAAGAGCTGCGTGAACGTCGGACTGCGCGAGGGCTTCGCGCGCGGCATGGCCGAAGAAGCGCGGGCGTTCCGCGCCAACATAGTCTCGGACGATGCGAAGGAAGGTGTCGAGGCCTTCCTTGCCGCACGAAAGCCCGTCTTCACGGGCAGAGGGTGAGGAGAAGAGCCATGGCCACGACTCAGAGCGCACGCTTGACCCAGATCGGCTGGGATGAGGATCTGCACATCGACACTCGTGAGGAGACGCCCTCCGAGCCCGTCGGTGAGCAGGTCCGCGTGGAGATCGAGGCGTGCGCCGTCTGCCACCGCGACTGCATCGACCGCGCCGGACGTTTCAAGTTCATCCAGATTCCCGTGACGCCGGGACACGAAGCGGTGGGGAGGATCACCGCGATCGGCCCCGACGTCACCGACTGGTCCGTCGGCGATCGCGTGGGCACCATGCACCGCGACTTCTGCGGACAATGCG
The DNA here is from genome assembly GCA_029262315.1 of Deltaproteobacteria bacterium. Taxonomy (GTDB): domain Bacteria; phylum Desulfobacterota; class Binatia; order UTPRO1; family UTPRO1; genus JAJCZP01. Next base: position 9,520 of record JAJCZP010000029.1, read on the forward strand.
AGGCGTGCACGCGCGGGAATCCCTCGGCCTGCGTCGGAGCGGCAGCCGTCCTCGGTCTGCTCATCGACGGCGGGTACACCACCCACCTGCTCGCCCCGCAGCGTTGCTTCTTTCGGGTCCCTGACGGCATCCCCGCAACGGAGGCCGCTACGCTCCACTGTACGTTCGGCACGGCCTATCGAGGACTCACACGCTTCGCCCAAGTAGAGCCCGGGCAGCACGTACTCGTCACCGGCGCCAACGGAGGTGTGGGGGGCGCGGCCGTCGAGGTCGCACGCCGACTCGGGGCCCGGGTAACAGCCGTCGTCCGCGATGCTCGTCACCAGGCCTACGTGAGCGCGCTCGGGGCCAACACCACCATCGTCGATCCCGGAGACCGATTCCACAAGCAGCTCGGGACGGATCTCGCCGACGCCGTCCTGGAATGCGTCGGCCAGCCCAGCTTCAACGCCTCACTGCGATCACTGCGACCGGGCGGCCGCATGATCGTGATCGGCAACGTCATCGAGGAGAAGGCGGCCGTCAACCTCGGGTATGTGGTCACACGCGGTCTCCAGATCATCGGGAGCAGCGGCGCAACGCGCGCCGACATGAAGGATCTGCTCGAGTTGCACCAACAGCAGCCCTTCTCCATTCAGATTCACGCCGAGATGCCGCTGGCGGAAGCCGATCGTGCACAGCGCCTGGTGCACGCGGGCGGTCTCCACGGTCGAATCGTCCTCGTCCCGCCGCACGGCTGAGCGCGGCGTGCCACGCGCCTTCGTCACGGGCGGTGCCGGCTTTCTTAGTCCGCGGGCGCTCTACGAGCTCGAACCGATCACCCCCAGGGGGTTTTGAGTGCGGCGGGATCGAGTCCGGCGCGCGAGATCTATCAGCTGCTTGGTACGCTGAGGGCCGATCTGGATTCGGGGCGTGGCGTCACCCAAACAGGGCGTCCATGTTTCCTGTCTCGAAGTGGCGCCGCTTCCCCGCGAAGTGTCACCGAGGCCCGATGCCTCCGCCTCGCCATGCCGGCGCGCATCGGCGCCGACCGTGATCGCCGCGTTCTCCGCTCGTTCACTTGGCATGACGACGTCGTCTTGTTGCGAGATCTGCATGTCCGTATCCATGCGCGCGACAGTACACCAACTCGCGCCGACGAGGCCGTCTTCGGACCCGCTATGCTTCGCGGCAGCGGGCCCAGCGCCGCCCTGGGCACGGCCGCCTCCTCGGGCTGTCGGCAGCACTGGCATGGAAGTGTTTCGTTCTGGCGCACTTGGTCCCCGAAGCGCGGATAGCTGTTGACCCGAGTCTCCGAGGGCAGGCATCAGACGCAGGGAACATGAGCATGAGCTACGCACAGAAGAAGTTGGGTGGGTTCGGGGGCGGGCTGGTAGCAGCTGCCATCATCGCCGCGATCGTGTTGATCAACATCCGTGTGGCGAGCGGTGGCTTCGATGCTGCGAGCACCTGGGCGTGCACGGCGGGGCTGGTGGCAGCCTTCATTGCTTTGTCTGGGACGGCGCTGAACGGTCGCCCCGCTGGCATCTTGATCGACAACCGGAATCGAGTGAGCCTCTCCAAGTTTCAAGCGACCCTCTGGACGGTGCTTGTGGTGTCGGCGCTAGTGACGATCTCCGCTGCCCGATTTCACGTGGTCGGATTCAGCGAGGCCCTTGAGATCACGATCCCAGGCGAACTCCTCGTAGCCATGGGCATCTCCGCCGTCTCGCTGGTGGCGACCCCCGCTCTCCTGAGCGCCAAGACTGCCGATACACCGTCTCCCGAGTTGGCAGGCGAGGCTGCCGACAAACTCGGGATCCCACGACACACCGTCAGGTCGGCTGGCAAAGTCTTCGGCCGTACCGACGCCGGGGCCGCCCAGTGGCTCGACATGCTCCGAGGCGAGGAGGTGAGCAACGCTAGCACGCCCGACTTGGGAAAAGTGCAGCAGTTCCTCGTCAGTCTCTTCTTGGTGTGTGTGTATGCGGCAAGCATTTGGGCGGCGCTGAGCGTGAGCCCGCCGCAGGACATCGAGGCCCTGCCGCAGCACCTCGAGGCCCTGCCACCGCTCGGTGAGGACTTCGTGTGGCTGATGGCTGTCAGCCATGCATCCTATCTCGCGTACAAGGCTGCGCCACATGGGAGCGCAACCGGGGCAGTGGATTCGGCCGCCGGCGACGAGGCGGTCGGTTGAGGTCGGGGTCGGCGCGCGCTACGGCACGCCTCAACGTGCGAGGCGGCGCCCCCTCACGGGTAGCCTCGAAGGTGGGACGGTTCGAGGTCGGTACGGTCTTCGCGTTCATCGGCGAGCGCGAAGGGGAGCTGGTGGCCGGCAACTCGCGTTGGTACGAGTTGAGCGGCGACCGTTTCGCGTGGTCGGGTGGGTGCGTGGAGATCGCCTCACCCGAAGGGG
>JAJCZP010000030.1 GCA_029262315.1 Deltaproteobacteria bacterium
ATCGCGACCGGGCCATCGACTGTTTCGATCTCGCTTTCGCCGCTCATGCAGCCCTGCGGGCAACGAGGCTCATGGGTCATCATCGCATCCACGCTCCCTGGTCGATCGCATGTGGCGGACGCACCGACATGCGCGTTCCTCCTTATACCTCCGCGCGCGTGTTTGACAGGACCGCACCCCTTTGCGAGGAAGCCCCGTGACCACCCAGGTCCCTGCGCACCTGCCCTACCGGATCCTCACTGCGATCACGGCGGCGTTCTGCTTCCTGTTCGGGCTGGTGTTCTTCGCCGGCTTCGTCGACCGCGCCCTGTTCCAGGTGTTTGCGCGCCCGCTCTTCGAAACGAACCACTGGGGGTACTACATTCTCGGCTTCGCCGGATCGGCCCTGCTCGCCTGGGGCGGCTGCCTCGTCGCCGCCACCCGACATCCCGCGACGGCGGGCGGGATCACATCAGCGACCATCGGCGGTCTTCTCGCGGGCGCCGCCATTCGCCTGCTCGCGTGGTACTCCGGCGAGTACCGGTTGGCGGGAGACCAACTGCGTGTCGAAGCGGGATTGCTGCTCGTGCTCGCGCTCGGCTTCATCTGGCTGCGCCCGCCGCGCGCGGATCCGCCCACCGAATGAGCGAGACGACACCAGCACCACGGCAGGTGGCGGGCAAGATCGGGGTCACCGCGCTCGTGCTCTATCTGCTCGCGATCGCGATTCGCATCGACGGCTGCTACGCCCCAGACGGTCAACTGCGAGATGAGCGGGCCACTGGCCCCGCCCTCGGCACGGCCTTTCCCTCGTTCGAGATGCGCGACGTGAGTGGCGCCGCCATCAGCCTAGCCGACCTCTCCGGTGCGCCCGCGGTCCTCGCATTCGTGCCGAGCCTCGATTGGTCACCGCCGACCAAGGCGCGACTGATCGATCTCGCCGAGGCGTTTCGCGGTCGCCGCGACGTTCGGGTCGCCATTGTTATGACCGCCGCCCAGGCCACCCCGCGGGCACGAGCCTTCGTCCGCGACCGCTCCACGCCGTTCTACTACCTGATCGATGACATCGGCCTGACTCAGCGTCTCGGACTCACAACTGAGGGACCCGACGGAGGCGCCGCCGCAATATCTGCGACCTTCGTTCTCGACGCCATCGGCACCGTCCGCTTCCGGGACGTCCGTGAACCCGCCGATGAGTGGCTCGATCCCCGAGCCATCCTCGACGCCGTCGCCCGCGTGGGGTAGCCGGAAGCGGAAAGGATACGCCCACCACAATGACCGATGCCTCGAGTTCCCCGCAGGCGCTCACCGAGCTTTCCGACGACGAGAGTTTGTTCCAGACAACGGTCGCGGACTTCGCGCGCGAGCGCGTCGCGCCCCTCGTCGCGGCGATGGATCGGGACGCGCGCTATGCCGACGGGATCGTCCCCGGACTCTTCGAACTGGGGCTGATGGGCATTGAGATCCCGACGACGTTCGGCGGCGCTGGAGCGTCGCTGTTCACGGCAGTCCTTGCCATCGAAGAACTCGCCAAGGTCGATCCCGCGGTCGCACTGTGCGTCGACCTCCAGAACACGGTCGTCAACAAGGCCTTCCTCTATTGGGGCTCGGACGAGCAGCAAGCGCGGTACCTGCCACCCCTCAGCCGCTCATCCTTGGGATCCTATGCGCTCTCGGAGGCCGGCTCCGGAAGCGACGCGTTCGCACTGGCGACGCGCGCCACGCGCCAGGGGGACGTGTACCGACTCGAGGGACGCAAGCTCTGGATCACCAACGCGGCCGAGGCCGAGGTCTTCATCGTCTTTGCAACCGTCGATCCCGACCAGGGCTACCGCGGCATCACCGCCTTCATCGTCGATCGTGCCACTCCCGGGCTGCAGGTCGGCAAGCGTGAGGACAAGCTCGGCATCCGAGCGAGCTCGACATGCGAGCTGATCCTCGAGGATTGCGAGGTTCCGGTCGCCAACGTGCTGGGCGCCGTGGGCCAGGGATACAAGATCGCGATCGAGCTTCTGAACGAGGGGCGCATCGGCATCGGTGCGCAGCTGGTCGGCCTCGCCGCAGGCGCACTTGCTCAGGCCATCCACTACGCGGCGGAGCGTCGGCAATTCGGCCAGCCGATCGGGGCGTTCCAGGGCGTGCAATTCCAGCTGGCGCAGATGGCGATCGACGTCGAGACGGCACGCTTGCTGGTCTACAATGCCGCCCGCCTGTGCGATGCCAAGCGTCCGTTTCGTAAACGAGCGGCCATGGCCAAGTATCACGCGTCACAGGTCGCCGAACGCGTGGCGTCGCGCGCGCTCGAGATCTTCGGAGGCATCGGCTTCACCAAGGATCTTCCGATGGAGAAATTCTACCGGGACGCCAAGATCGGAACGATCTACGAAGGCACCTCGAACATCCAGCTACAAACGATCGCCAAGCAGCTCCTGGCCGGAGACGAATCCTGACACCAGCCGCCCATCCGGGAGGCGCAGCACCCATCCTTGTCGATGCGCTCCGCGCCATCGTCGGCGACACGCCACGAACTCGCCGAACGCGCTGAATTCCCCGCGCCAACCACGCGGCCGCACGAGCGATCGCGCCGTTGCGCGCTTTGCACGTAGCAAGTCAGCCGACGCCCTGCTAACGAAATGGGGTGCTTCGTGCCGCGCCGCCCTTCTTCGTCGTCGGGAACCCACGCTCTGGGACGAAGATGCTCCGGGAATTGTTGAACAACAGTCCCGACATCTGGATCTCGGATATCGAGTCGGACTTCATCCCGCGCTTCACCCGCACCATCGATCGCTTCGGCGACCTCCACGAGCGTGCCAACTTCGAGCGTTGCGCGGAGGAGCTCGGACGGACTCGGGCGTTCTGGTACTGGACTCAGCGCGGCATCGCGATCGACACCCAGCGCTGGTACGACTGCTGCAAGTCCCACGACTGGCCGGGTGTACTCGAAGGCCTCTTCCACTGCGTACACGAGCAGGAAATCCGAGATTCCCCTCTGCCCTGGTCTCAGATCCTCTGGGGCGACAAGACGCCCGCCTACATGATGGAGGTGCCGCTCCTGGCGGAGCTCTTTGCGCAGGCGCGGTTCGTGCACCTCATTCGCGACCCACGCGACTGCGGTCTATCCGCCGAGCAGGCATGGGGAAGCGCGCCGCTCCGCACAGCGCAGAAGTGGGCCGATCGAGTGCGCGGCTGTCGCGCGGCCGGTAAGAACCTGGGTGCGGAACGCTACATCGAGGTGCGGTACGAAGATTTGATCTCCGACGTCACCGGAAAACTCGCGGAGCTTTTCGACTTCCTTGGCGTACCGACGCCGGCCGACGCGGGTCGCTTCCTGCGCGTGCCCGAGAACCTCGGCTCGGCCCGAGGTGCAGCGCACGTCGTCGCGGCGAACCAGCAGAAGTGGAAGACGCGCATGCCCGCGACGCTTCAGAGGCAAATCGAACGCGTCGCAGGCGACTTGCTGGACGACCTCGGCTATGACCGGGAGCATCCGAGTGTCCCCACGCAGCGACTCTCTTGGCTGCAGATGAACGCGTACTTCGTACGCGATGCGTGGCGCCAACTCGTGGTCACCCGCCGCGAGCAAGGCGGCTGGATCCGCGGTCTACGCTTCCTGCTGGTTCGCTGACCAGCGAAGAATGCGCACTAGGCGCCAGGCCCTGCGGGCTCGGCGCGCGTCTCCAACAGGAGCTGAAGCACCCGCCGCGCGTTCCGCTGCTGGTCGTGCTGGCGCTCGACGAGCATCCGCCCTTCGCGGCCGAGCCGCGCCCGCTCCTCTGCGTCGGCCGCCAACCGCGCGAGCGCCTCCGCCAAAGCCCCCGGGTCGTCCTGCGCCACCAGCAGGCCCGTCTCGCCATCACGCACGAGCTCAGGAACGCCCGACACCGCGCAGCTCACGACCGGTCGCCCGGTGGCCATCGCCTCCATGAACACGGTCGGAATCCCGTCCATGTCGCCGAAACGATCACGCCGACACGGCATCACGAACACGTGACACGCCCGCATGTGGCGCGCGACCTCCTCCTGCGAGATCTGCCCGGGCAGGGCCACCCAGCGTTCGAGTCCAAGGGCGGAGATCTGCGCTTCGAGCGCCTGGCGGTCGGGGCCATCACCGAAGAGATCGAGCCGGAAATCGAGGCCACGGTCCCGCAATAGGGCACATGCCGCAACCAGGGTATCGAGCCCCTTGGTCGACGCGAACCGTGCGACGCAGAGCATCCGGAAACCCTCGGTGTCCGCTGCCGGAGGCTCGATCCTAAAAAGATCGATCGGAATCCCCACATAGGCCGTCTTGACGCGATCGCGCCGCCCTGGAGGGAGCTGTCCTTGGAGGAGCTCGACCGCGAACTGGCTCACACAAAACACACGCGCGGCGGCGTGCAGCTTCACCGGCAGCGTACTATTCCGCATTCGTGGAGCCTGAGAGTAGATGTCGTAGGCATGCGCGGTAAACGAGAACGGCAGTCCACTCACCGCAGCGGCGATTGCCGCGCAATCGGCGGTCGAGGTGGCGAAGTGCGCATGGATGTGATCGACGCCTAGTCGCTCGAGGCGCCACGCGGAAGCCAGCGCCTTCGGAGTCACCGCGATGAGGCGGGCATGCGCCCAGAAATGCAGGCCGGCGGCCCGGTGCAGCTTGCCCAGCACCCGCACGACGCGCAGGGGACGGCACAGCGTCATCCACACGGCCAGGAGCAGGGTCCGCCAATCGCAGAGCGCCGGGGGCAGTACGTGCTCGGGCCGCAGGCGTTCGAACGTTCCGTGCCGCACATCGTCGGCGGGCCCCCGATACAAGCCGAGGACAACGAGTGGATGCCCGGCCTCCTGCACTTCCACCATCTCGTTCACGACGAATGGCTGGGAGGGACTCGGCGGATAGGCGGGAATGACGTAGGCGATCCGCATCCGACTTCACCGAGTCGTCGACAACCGTAAACCGAGTCCGCGGGCCACGCTACCGATCCAGTGCTCGGACAGTCGGCGTCGCCGACTCTACTAGCTGACGGTGCCAGGTCGAGAAGCACATGAGGGCCCACAAGATCCCCGCACGATTCTGCTTCAGAGAGAGATGCTCGTCGATCAACGTCTGGACCGTGGCAGGATCGAAGTAGCCGAGGCGTGTCATCCGTGAGGCCGACAACTCGTCCACGAGCATGTCGCGGAGTTCATTCCGCAGCCACGCCGCCGTCGGGCCGACGAAGCCACGCTTCGGAGCACGCAGATGCTGGCGCGGCAAACGCGGCTCGAGCACCTGTCGCAGCAGGCGCTTTCGATCGGCAAACCCGATCTTCACGCTGTCGGCGAGCGGAAACACCTCCTCGACCAACACATGGTCGACAAAGGGCAAGCGGATCTCGAGCGAGTGCGCCATCGCGATGCGATCACTCAGATGAAGGAGATCGTCGGGCAGGTAGCACTTGTAGTCCAGATAGAGCGCCGCGGTGAGCCCCCCCGGACGGCCACCGCCATCGTACAGATCCGCCAAGTGTTCCTCGGCCGGCCGTCGCCGGGCACTCTCCCCGAGCCCGCCGGTGAAGAGCGACGTCGGTCCCCCCGGAAACTGGTCGAGGAACCCCATGTATCGCTGCGGCGTCGTAGTGCCGTCGACGGCCAGGAATCGCTTCAACCAGTTCACGCCGAGGCCGGCAGCACGTAGTTCTGGCATTCGTTGGGCAATCGCGCTGGCGCTCCGACGCGCGATGCCCGGAAGACGGTGATACCATTCACCGAAGAGCATGCCGATGTGGCGACGGTACCCTGCGAACAACTCGTCTCCGCCCGTGCCGGTGAGCGCGACCTTGTAGTCGGCCGCCACCGCTTCCGAGATGAGCCAAGTCGGAATCGATGATCCATCCGCGTGAGGTTCGTCGAGCGACCACACGATCGGCTCGAAGATCTCCCGGATCTTCGGCTCGATGTCGACGATCGTCAGCCCCACCCCGTAGCGTTTCGCCAGGGCCTGCGCCAAGGGCGTTTCGTCTCGTGACTCGGCGCCGGCACCACGATAGCGCGCAACGTAGGCATGCTGCGGGACATCGCCCGATACCAGGGCCATGCTCGAAACCACAGCCGACGAGTCGAGGCCACCGCTGAGAAACGAGGCGACCGGGACATCGCTCACGAGGTGCGCCGCGACCGACTGATCGAACGCTGCACGCACCCGCTCCTCCGCGTCCTTGGGCGTCTCGACCCCACCCATGGGCAAATCCCAATACCGGCGGGTCTCGGTCGTGCCGTCCACGTGCCACTCGAGCGTGTGCCCGGGCTCCAGCTTGCGCACGTTTCGGAACGGAGTAGCCGGCGCGGGCACGTAGCCGAAGCGGAAGTACATGAGGAGCGCGTCCCAATCGAGGTCGCCACCCGTGAGCCCGACCGCATGGAGGGCCTTGAGCTCCGAGGCGAAGGCGAGACCCCAGGGACCCGAGGTGACGTACAAAGGCTTCATGCCAAAGCGATCGCGCGCCAACAGCAGGCGCCTCGCAGGGGCATCCCAGATCGCGAAGGCAAACATGCCGCGGAGACGCTCGACGCACGCCGGCCCCATCTCCTGGTAGAGGTTGAGGATGGTTTCCGTGTCGCCTTCAGAGCGGAAATGGTACCCGCGAGCGACCAATCCACTCCTGATCTCTCGGTAGTTGTAGATCTCGCCGTTGAAAACGATCGTCGCGGCGCCATCGGGGGTCGCGATCGGCTGCTTACCTCCCTCGAGATCGATGATGCTCAGCCGGCGCATGCCGAGCCCGACACGGCCCTGCACGAACACGCCCTCGTCGTCCGGGCCGCGATGCTGGATCGCGCCGCACATCGCCCGCACCACATCCGCCGAGACCCCGGGCTCAGGGGCGCGATGAACGATGCCAACGATTCCACACATGGGAGCGTCCCCTTAGCACGCAGCGGGCGGAATGCACGTACTCAAACGCCCACTCGATCAATAGCTTAGGCCGTCACGCGCTCCAAGCGAGAGTACAGCGTCTCGACCTCACGCTTGATCTTCGCGTAGGTCGAAAACAGCACCTGCGGTTCTGGATGCGTCTGATAGAAGTCCGGATCGTTCATGATCTCGGCATGCCGTGCGAGCTCCGTCTCCTTCGCCGCGATCTCGGTCTCCAGACTCTGGGCCTCGCGCTGACGCTTCTCCTCGACACGCGCTTTGCGGCGTTCCGCCTGGCGCGCCGCGTTCCGATCCTCCTTGGGCTCGACAGACGTAACCGGTTGCTCCGTCTCAGCGCTGGCAGCACGCATGCTAGGCGCGGCAACTGGCGCGTCGGGCAGCTCCCGCTCCTTGTGGCGAAGATACTCCCCGTAGTTACCGAGATGCCGCACGGCCGCACCATGACCGATCTCGAGGACCTCGGTCGGCAGGCGATCGAGAATGTACCGATCGTGGGCGACCAGCACGACCGTTCCGGTGTAGGCGAGCAACGCCTCGAGCAGGACCTCCTTTGCGGCGAGGTCCAGATGGTTCGTCGGCTCATCGAGCAGGAGGCAGTTCGCGGGCTCCACGAGCAACTTGGCAAGCGCCAGGCGATTGCGCTCGCCACCGGACAGGACACGGACCGGCTTTTCCGAGGCGTCCCCACCGAACAGAAACGCCCCGAGGAGATCGCGCACCCGCGGAACCATTTCGAGTGGTGCCACCGAGAGGAGTTCTTCATACACGGTCTTGGTCGGATCGAGGACGGACGATTGATCCTGCGCGAAGTAGGCGATGCGGGTATTGTGTCCGACCACGCGCCGCCCCGTGCTCAGCGGCTCGACCCCCGCCAGCATCTTCTGCAGCGTCGATTTCCCAGCCCCGTTGGGACCGACCAACGCGACCTTGGTCCCGCGCTCGATCATGAGATCGAGTCCTTCGTACACACACAGGTCACCGTACGACTTCGAGGCCCCTTCGAGCGTCAGCACGGTGCGCCCGCTCCGCGGCGGGTCGGGCAGCCGAATCGCGACCCGGCGCGTGTGTCCCTCCGGTGGAGGCAATCGCTCTATCTTCTCGAGTTGCTTGACGCGACTCTGCACCAGCGCAGCCTTCGACGCCTGATAGCGGAAGCGGCGCACGAAGGCCTCGATGCGCTCGATCTCCTCTTGCTGCGCCGTGTAGGCTTGCGCCTCCAGCACCTGACGCTCCGCACGTTTCGTCAAGTAGGCGGTGTAGTTGCACGGATAGTCCGTGAGCCGCCCCCGCGACACCTCGGTGATGCGCTGCACGCACACGTCGAGAAAGTAGCGATCGTGGGCGACCAGGATCACCAGCGATTCGCAGGACGCGAGAAACTCCTCGAGCCATGTCCGCGCCTCGAGGTCGAGATGATTGGTCGGCTCGTCGAGCAGCAGCACGTCGGGTCGGCGCAAGAGCAGCCGGGCCAGCGCAACACGCATCTGCCACCCGCCACTGAATGTCCCCACGTCGCGGGTGAAGTCATCGTGCTCGAATCCGAGACCCGTCAGCACACGGTCGGTGTCGGCCTCCAAATCGTAGCGCGCCCGGGTATCGAACTGCTCGCGCGCATCATGATACGCCGCCATGAGCCGATCATGCTCGGGCCCTTCGACGGGCGCATCGGCAAGCGCGTTCTCGAGACGCCGACATTCGTTTTCGAGTCCCCGTACCTCGGCGAATGCTTCGAGCGCCGAATCCCGTACCGTTTGGCCGGACGACCCGAGGACCTCCTGCGGCAAATACCCCACGGTGGTGCCCTTCGGCACCACGACGTCACCCGTGTCGGTCTCGATCTCGCCGGCGATAATCTTGAGCAGCGTCGACTTCCCCGCGCCGTTGGCGCCGGTGAGTCCGATACAGGTGCGCCCGGGCGCGAACCAGTTGACGCCGTCGAGGATCCGCTGACCGCGAAACGTCTTGGTGAGATTGGCGAGCGTCAGCACGGCTGTCTTCTAGCGTCTGGGAGCATTGCCTACCAGCCGCTACTCGGCTGCCACATCCCGCGACGCAACAAGTACCGACGAGGCCTCCGCTCCGTCGCGATCGGCCACTTCCTGATTGACGTACCAGAACCACAGCTCCACCCGCGCCGCGGCATCGACCGGCATCCGCACGCGTTCGGTCCTGGTCTGACGGGCGGGGATAGTGGTATCCGCGTACCGGATCGCTGTGTCGTCCGAACCGGAGACCACCTCGCCATCTTCGTCCAAATAGCGAATCCGGTAGCGGGCGACCGCCCGCGCCTGGCCTTCGGCCGGCACCAAGCGCAGCTCGAGCTCCCGGAGCTCGCCGCCACCACCGGGGATGTTGTGCCCCGCCCCGACATTCTCGACCTCGACCACGATCTCTGGCCCAGCACGGCGCACGCGCAACGCCAAGGCCCCCTGGAGCGTCGGCAGATCGCGTGCCCCGAGGAAGCGATGCGACGCGACCCCGCCGCGCATCGGGGCGCCTGGGTGCGAGCTGGACCGCCCGGGACGCCGTGGCATGTGGCAGGTCTGACACTGAACCCCTTCGTCACGATACGGGCTCTCGGCCCATTGCGCGTAGGTCCAGTCGGTCGGCATGCCGTTGGTCGGCCACGCGAAGTAGTGGCACCCGGCACAGAACTCCGAACGACGGATCAACGGAAGCTCCAGCGTCTCATGCCCCGTCGAAACGGCGTCCGCGTGCGGTCCCGTCTTCACTTCTCCTGGAACGACTGTCGCCACGTTGATCCTCGACGACACCTCCACCGCACGCACCGAATGACAGTAGTCGCAGGTCACTCCCTCCCGGTGCGGAGACGTCGAGAGATCGAGGGGACCCGTATGGCGTGCGACGGGGGCATGGCACGCGTAGCAAAGCGGACGGATCTTCTCTTCCTGGCCCATGAATCGCAGCGCCTCGAGAGATGCCTCGAGCGACCACCCCGCCAACTCGGGGGAGCGCGCCATCGAGGACTGCCGCCACTCATCGTAAATCATCGTATGGCAGGGGCGACACACCTCGGCCGACCGAAACGTCGCGGGCTCCTCGGCGACCGCGACTCGGACGCCGAGCGCAACCATCGACCCGAGTGACACCACGGCCACGAGCCATCGTGCGACCCCCCAGCGCCCCACACTCCTCACGTCGGCAGTATGTCGGCGCCTCCCGAGTCCTTCAAGCCAGAAAGCGGTTCTACTCCCCTGACGGCGGTCGCACCTTGATGATGACCGTCTTGCCCTCGCGCACGCGATCCGGCCGCGGCCGAAAGAAACCGACCCAGGAGATCCAATATTTGCTGTCGTAGACGGGCGCCATCCGTTCCGCCACTGCCGGATCGGTGAGCAACTCTCCGGGCGCGACGAAATGCGGGCCATCAGCCGCCCCGACCCAGACGTGGAGCGGCCGACCCAGCTTGACCCGCTTCGCCTTGTAGCTCTCGGGAACGGTCGTGAAGTAGACCGCATCGCCATCGTACATGAACCAAATCGGCGACACCTTGCTCAGACTGCCGTCCTTGCGTTCGGTCGCCACGTAGAGGTCCTTGGAACTCTCGAGTGCCGACGCCACCTCGGGCGCGAAATTCGCAGCGGCAATCGCGGCCCCCGCCAACACGACGAAGCTCACTATCATCACAGTCCACATGCGAAGCCTCCTCTGCGCGCTCTTCATTCTCAGCGTCATGTGCCACTCCCCTCGCCGCGGTTCACGGCCCCCACTACGACGGCACCGGAACCATCGGAGCTCCGATCTCGCGCTCCACGAAACGTCGCCAGCCTACAGGCGCCCTGGGACGGGACACCAACGCCCCCCATCGGTCGCGCGCGCACCTCCGTATCACCCCAGATCCGATCAGGGTCGCCGGACGCTCGGAGGATACTATCCGCACGTACCAGGTCTCGCGCTCGGCGCGAGTGGCACGCCCCGGACGGACGAAGCGCGTCGCGTCAAAGCGCATCGCCGGCCCGGCCGCAGGCCGCACCTCGAGCCGATACTCGCAACGCCTCATGCCGACCTCTGCGTCCGCTAGGTAGAGTTGGCCCTCCCCCGCGCACGGCGTGCGATCGCACAATCCGTCGATCCGCACATGGCCGCTTACGCGCACGCGGTGGCGGACGTCGTCGATGCAAGCAGACACGTCGTCGACATGCATCGTGAACTCCGCGACGATCCGCGTCTCGTCGCGCGCGCCGCGGATGGCCCCGGTCCGAGGCGTGCCCTGCCCCCGCGCCCACGGGCCCGTGAACCGTTCGCGCACCTCGAACCTGCTCGCCTCGACCACACAGGCCACGTAGCACCCGCCCGCGGACAACGCCACGAACCGAACCTCCTTGACCAGCACACCACGCCCCGGGCAATAAGACCACTATGGCTGCGGTGGAGGGGGTGTTCAGTCGGTACGTGGACTGGCTGATCACCTGGCGACGTGGCGTGCTCGTCCTCGTGCTCGCGACCAGCGTCTTCTGGGCCGTTCGGCTTCCCGGATTGCGGGTCGAGGTCGATCCCGACGCGAACCTGCCGCAGGACCATCCATACATCGAGGCGCTGCACACACTCGAAGATCGCTTCGGCGAGAAGAATTTGGTCGTCATCGGCCTCTTCCCCAACGAAGGCGATGTCTACGCACCCGCGTTCCTTGCCAAGCTCGTCTCCATCACCCAGCGAATTCGCGACCAGCCTGGGCTCGTGCGATCCACGTTTCTCAGCATCGCCTCCCCCCGTGCCAAAGCCATCGAGGCCGGCCGGGATACCCTCCTGGTACGGCCCGTCCTCGAGGGCGTGCCGACCGCCGAGGGCGTCGCGGAGGAGACCCGGCGCCGGCTCGCGGCCAACGATTTCTACCAGGGCACCATCGTCTCCGAGGACGGCGCGGCCGCAGCGATTATCGCCAACTTCCGACTCAACCCCGAGCTTCCGGGGATGCCGCACATCCAGAACCGGCTCGCCTCGATCCTCGAAGAGGAGAACGACGGTACCTTCACCTCCCATTTCGGTGGCATCGTGACGGTGACAGCGGGCATCGCGACGATCACCGAGCAAACGATCCTCCTCTTCCCGTTCGCGCTCCTCGTCGTTGGGCTCATCCACTTCGAGGCGTTCCGCACACTCCAGGGCATGCTCCTCCCGCTGATCACCGCGATCCTCGCCGTCGTGTGGAGTCTCGGCCTCATGGGCCTCCGGGGTGTCCCGCTCGATCCATTCAACACGACGACTCCCATCCTGATCCTGGCCGTTGCCGCGGGACACGCGGTTCAGATTCTGAAGCGCTACTACGAGGAATACGACCGCTTCGGAGACTCCACCGAGGCCGTCCGCGTCGCACTGCGGCGTGTCGGCCCGGTCATGATCGCTGCCGGCACCATCGCGGCGCTGTCGTTCTTCTCGTTGAGCGTCTTCGCCACAGCCACCATCCGGAACTTCGGGCTCATGACCGGGTTCGGCATCCTCTCCGCGCTCGTGCTCGAGCTCACGCTGATCCCGGCTCTGCGCCTGATGCTCCCGCCTCCCCGCGCCAGCGAGATTCAGCGCGAAGCCCGGAGTGGTCGCCTCATCGAGCTCGGGCTCAGCCGGCTCGCTCGGGTCGTCAGCGCACGACCAGCGGCCATTGTCGCGGCCTGCGTGCTGGCCTGCGTCGTTGCCGCGGGCGGCGCCACCAAGCTCCGCGTCGATACGAGCTTCAAGCGTCAATTCGCGCCCACTCACCAGATCCGGGTCAGCGACGACGCGCTGAACACCGCCTTCGCGGGCACCAGTACGCTCGTCTTTCTCGTCGAGGGCGAGCACGACGGCGCGCTCACCGAACCGACGGTCCTCCGTGCCATGGCCGATCTGCAGCGTTTTGTCGCGAGCGATCCGGCCGTCGGCAAGACGTTCTCGGTTGTCGATCTGCTGCGCGGCATGCACCGCGCGTTGCACGACGACGACCCCGCATTTGATGCCGTCCCGGATTCGGCAGCACTCGTCAGCCAGTATCTGCTCTTGTACTCGATGTCCGGGGGCCCCGAGGACCTCGACAGCCACATCGACGCGGAACGGCGGAGCGGCACCGTGCGCGTCTTTCTGGACGACGACTCGACCATCTACGGCGAGGAGCTGCTGGCCCGGGTCCGCCGGCACGTCGCGGCGACGTTTCCCCCCGGATACAGGGTCCGGTACTCGGGAACGGTCGCGTCGAGCGCGGCCCTCACCGAAGTGATGGTGCGCGGGAAGATCCTCAACATGCTCCAGATCGCTGCCATCATCATGATCGTCTCCGGCCTGATCCTCCGTTCGGCGCTTGCCGGACTGTTGGTTGCGACACCGCTGGCGATGGCGGTGCTGATCAACTTCGGGGTGATGGGCGCCACCGGCATCCCCCTCGATGTCATGACCGCACCGATCGCGGCGATGGCCGTTGGCATCGGCTCGGACTACGCGATCTACTTCCTGTTCCGCTTCCGGGAGGAGCTCGCGACCAGCGCGACCCGAACCCTCGCACTCGCCAGCGCGCTGCACACCTCGGGCAAGGCGATCGTGTACGTGTCCTCGGCGATCGCCGCTGGGTACCTCGTCCTCTGCGCCTCGGGCTCGGTATTTCATCTCGAGCTCGGCGTGATGGTGGCGCTGGCGATGATCGTGTCCAGCCTGGCCGCGATCACCCTCCTCCCGTCGCTGCTCCTCCTCACCGAGCCGACGTTCCTGTTCGGCACCCGGCGACAGCGATCGGCGTAACTCGCAACGAGAACACGACACTCGTGCCGCTCTATTTGCATCGTAGCAACCGAACGGAAGCATTGGTCGACGGCTTAGCGCATGTGCTCGGAGCGCCCCTCGACGATCCTCTCACCCCGGAGTGCATCGTCGTGCAGGGGGCCGGCATGGAACGGTGGCTGTCCATGCAGCTCGCGGATCGCCTCGGGGCCTGGGCGAATCCTTCGTTTCCGTTCCCCCGTCGGGCCATCGATCGGATGCTCGCGACCTGCCTGGACCTCCCGGAAACTGGATCCGCGATTTTCGAGCTTCCCATGCTCACCTGGGCCGTCGCCGCGCTGCTGCCCGAACAGCTCGATCATCCAGCGTTCGCCCCCATCCGCCGCTACGTCATCAACGATCCCACGGGCATGCGTTTGGTCGAACTCGCCGAGCGAATCGCCGCCACCTTCGATCGCTACCTCGTCTACCGTCCGATGCTCGTCCGGTCGTGGGAACGCGGACGTGACACAGATTGGCAGGCGCTACTGTGGCGCGCGCTCGTGGCGCACCACGGCAACGATCATCTCGCCACGCGCGCCGCCGCCCTGATCCGACGCCTCCCGCCAGACGCGCCGGGCGCGATGCCGAATAGGCTCCCCGAACGCATCAGCCTATTCGGCGTCTCCTCTCTTCCCCCTCTCTACCTGGAGGTCCTCAGTACCGTCGCGCGGCTGATCGACATCCACTTGTTCGTGCTGAGCCCGTCAGGCGAGTACTGGGGAGACATCCGCTCACGTCGCGAGATCGTGCGAGCACTCGGCCGCCGTCCCAACGGAGGCAACGTCGAACTCCTCCATTTCAGCGAAGGCCATCCTCTGGTCGCCTCACTCGCGCGGCTCGGACGCGACTTCCTGCAATTG
This sequence comes from Deltaproteobacteria bacterium, assembly GCA_029262315.1. Lineage (GTDB taxonomy): Bacteria > Desulfobacterota > Binatia > UTPRO1 > UTPRO1 > JAJCZP01. The sequence goes on from JAJCZP010000030.1 coordinate 14,476, forward strand.
ATCGAGGAGTCCGGCGGCTACATCGAGGCCCCGAGTTCGGCGTACGTCGATCCCGGAAACGCGTCGATGCTGGTCGCTCTTCAGGCCGACATGCTGGCGCTGAACCTGCCGGAGACCCGCCATCAGATCGCGACGGGCGACAAATCGATTGCCGTGCATACCTGCCATGGGGCAATGCGCGAGGTCGAAGTCATCCACGATCAACTGCTCGCGCTCTTCGACGACGATGCGACACTCCAACCACACGAGGTTCTCGTGATGTGCCCCGCGCTCGACGAGTACGCCCCGTACATCGACGCCGTCTTCGGCGCAGGTCACGATGGTCGGCCCGCGTTTCGTTATCGGGTGACCGATCGCGCCGTCCGGGCGAGCGATACGACGTACGACGCCTTCTGCCGCGCCCTCGATGTCCTCGGCGGGCGCCTGACCGCCAGCGAGGTCGTCGACCTGCTCGAACTCGAGCCCATCCGCCGTCGAGCTGGCCTCGCGACGAGTGACCTCGAACTCGTCCGACGCTGGATCCACGATGCCGGCATTCGGTGGGGGGTCGACGAGCACCACCGCCACGCCCGCGGCTACCCCCCGATCCGAGAAACGACCTGGCGTTTCGGGCTCGATCGCCTGCTCCTCGGCTGCAGCATGCGGGGCGGCGGCACGACCCTGTTCGGGGAGGTACTCCCCGTCGACGACCTCGACGGGACCGAGAGCGCCATCCTCGGCCGAACCGCGGCATTCTGCGAGCGACTGTTCGCACTGCGTGAGCGCTTCGTCGCTCCGCGCCCGATCCACCGTTGGGCAACCGATCTCGATAGCGCACTCGCCACGCTGCTCCAGCCCGCGCCGGACAACGCCGACGAGCTGATCCGCATTCGCCACGCCCTCGAAACACTCGGTGAGGATGCCTCCCTCGTCGGCTTCGAGACTCCGGTCGGCCTCGATGTCGCGCGCCTCGCCCTCGATCGCGCACTCCGCGACCGAAGCACGCCTCTCGGATTCCTCGGCGGTGGCATCACGTTTTGCGCCATGGTCCCGATGCGCTCGATCCCCTTCCGGGTCATCGCGCTCCTTGGCTTGAACGACGACACGTTCCCCCGTGTCGAGCGAACCCTGGGCTTCGACCGTACGACCGAGGAGCATCGGCTCGGCGACCGCTCGAGCCGTGACGATGACCGCTACACGTTCCTCGAAGCCCTCTTGTCTGCACGCGAACGGCTGATCATCACGTACGTCGGCCAAAGCATACGGGACAACATGGTGCACCCGCCCTCGGTCGTCGTCAGTGAGCTGCTCGATGTGCTCGACACGTCCTTCGTGCCCCCACCCGGCACCCCTCGCGCACGCGATCACGTCCTCGTGCCGCATCGGCTGCAGCCATTCAGCCCCACCTACTTCCAAGACGACGGCGGCCCCCTCTTCAGCTATGCACGCGCCGCCTGCGCCGGGGCGGCGCGCATGCTGGCACCACCGACCGAACGGCCGCCACTCGTCCCGCATCCCTTGCCGGCGCGACCCTCGTTGCCCGTCGAATGCACGCTCGACGCGTTCACGACATTTCTCGAGCATCCAATCCGCGGTTTCCTCCAACAACAGCTCGGTCTGCTGCTCGGCCGCGATCTCGCGGTGCTCGATGATCGCGAGCCCGTCACGTTGACACCGTTGGACGAATGGAGCGTCGGCCACGCGATCCTCGAGCGCGTCGTCCAGCGCGACACGACGACGAACGCGCCCTCAGAGGACACACTCGCCGCGGTCCGTGCGACAGGGGCGTTGCCTCCGGGGAATCTCGGGGCGCTCTATCTCCGCGAGATTCTCCCGCAGGTGCACGCCCTCGCGGCGCACGTCGCCCGCCTGCGCGCGGGACAGGCGCTGGCACCGATCGAGATCGACACCCGGATCGGCGACGTTCACGTCACGGGCGTCCTCGACGGCCTCTGGCCAGCCGCCCAATTGCACCACCAGTACTCGAAACTCGGTCGGCAGTCAGAGCTCCGGCTATGGATTCGACACCTGCTGCTCCTCCTACTCGCCCCCGCGAACTACCCGTCCGCGACGGTGATCGTCGGACGCGACGCCACACGGCGCCCCGCGCTGTGTCGGTTCGGGATCGTCGCCGATCCCCAGGCGGAACTCACGCGTCTGGCAGGGCTCTTCATCCAGGGCCAATCCGAGCCGCTCGTCTGGTTCCCGAGTGCCTCACGGGCTTATGCTGATGTGCTACACCAGCACGGCGGCGCCGCCCAGGAGCGCGCGCTGACAAAGGCCAGGAGTGTCTTCGGTGGCGGCGAGGGACGGGTCTATGGCGATCGTGACGACCCCTACGTGCGTCAACTGTACCTGGAGCGGGACCCCTTCAGTCCCGTCTCGCCAGCGTTCGAGGCGACGGCGCTCGCGGTCTTCGGTCCGCTGCTGAAGCATCGGGAGCTCGACGCGTAGTGGACGCGTTCGATCCCATCTCCGCGCCGCTCGATGGCACGCACCTGATCGAGGCCAGTGCCGGTACAGGCAAGACGTTTACGATCGGCACGCTCTATCTCCGGGCGCTGGTCGAGCAGGGGCTCAGCCCGGGGACCGTCCTCGTCGTCACGTACACCAAAGCTGCAACCGCCGAGCTCCGCCACCGCCTGCGCGAGCGCATTCGCGAAACGCTTCTTGCCCTCGATCGACCGACTGCGCCACCAGAAACCGACCTCGCGCGCCTCCTAGCCCTGTGGGAGACCCAGGGCATCCGCGAGCGCGCGCGGACGGCCCTGGACGCGGCGCTCCGGAATCTCGACGAGGCCGCGGTCCACACCATCCACGGATTCTGCCAACGCATGCTGCAAGAGCTCGCTTTCGAGAGCGGCGCGCCGTTCAGCGCCGAACTCGTCACCGACGAAGCGCCGTTGCGCGACGAAATCGTGCGCGACTTTTGGGTGCGCGCCACCTACGAGGCCCCCGAGGCACTCCTGCGGCGACTCCGGTCACCGGAGTTCTCGCTGACCGCGCTCATGGGTCTCGCGATGCGGGTGGGCGGCAACCCGTCGCTACCGGTGATTCCAGAAACGATCGCCACGACGCCGGGCGCCATCGACAGTGCGATCGAGGCACACCGGACCGCGGCAGCCACCGCCGCGGCCATCTGGAGCCGAGAGCGCGCACACATCGCCACACTGCTGGTCCATCCATCTCTGAACCGGAACAAGTACCGCCCGACCACCGTCGAGAAATGGCTGGCCGCGCTCGACGAGCTCCTCGCCAGCGAGACTGCGCCCTGGTCGCCCAGCGCGCTCCCACTCGTCAAACTCACGACCGCCGGCCTACGGGAGGGCGCGCGCAAGAACAACTCGCCGCCGTCGCACCCCTTCTTCAACGCCTGCGACGCGCTCTACGCGGCGAACGAAGCCCTCGAAGCAGTGCTCGACACCGAAGGCCGCCGCCTCTGTCTCGATCTCGTCGCGTATGTTCGGACCGAGCGCCAGCGCCGACGGGACGCCACGAACACGCGTGCGTTCGACGACCTCCAACTCTTGCTCCATACCGCGCTCCACGGGCCAAGTGGGGCGAGCCTTGCGACCACCATCCGCAACCGCTTTCCGTTCGCCCTGATCGACGAATGCCAAGACACTGATCCCCTGCAGCATGCCATCTTCGACCGGATCTACGGCGGAGGCGACGACGAGGGACGGAGCGGCTTCTACCGCATCGGCGATCCCAAGCAAGCGATCTTCGCCTTTCGTGGCGCGGACGTCTTCACCTACCTGACGACCAAACGAGCTATCGGGAATGCGGCGCGCACCCTGACAACGAATTGGCGCTCGGACCCCAGCCTCATCCGCGGGGTCCATGCGGTCTTCGCACGCCCACGCGAACCGTTCGTGCTGGCCGACATCATTCCCCACCCCGTACACCCCCGTCCCGACGCGCGCGATGCCTCAGCGGACAGTGGGCTACGGTTCCTCTTGGTCTCGGACGTCCTGGGGGGCAACAAAGCACAGCTCAGACGACGAATCGTGGACGGCACGGCCGAGGAGATCGCCGCGACGCTCGACGCCGCGACCCCGCCCGCCGCACGCGACATCGCGGTCCTGTGTCGTACCAACCGCGACGCCATCGCAATCCAGGAGGGCCTGCGACGGCGGAACATCCCGAGCGTCCTTCGCGGCGACAAGAGCGTCTTCGACACCGCGGAGGCCGAGGACATGCAACGCCTCGCCCAAGCCATCGCGACGCCTGCGGATGCTGCGGCAATCCGAAGTGCACTCGCCACGACGATTCTCGGAGTCGATGGCCCCGAGCTCCATGCACTCCAAGACGACGAACGCGCCTGGGATGTCTGGGCGCGCCGCTTCGAGCGTTGGCACGAGCTCTGGACGAGCCACCGCTTCGTACGGGCCTTCCGACAGCTCGTCGATGAACGCAACGTTCATGCTCGGCTCCTCGGCCTGGTTGCCGGCGAGCGGCGGATCACCAACGTCCTGCATGTGGTCGAATTGATGCACCGTGCCGAAACCGACGGGCACCGTGGCCCAGCACAAACGGTCCGGTGGCTGCAGCAGATGCGTGCGGATCCGGCAACGCGAGGTGCCTACAGTGGAGACGCGGAGCAGGTACGGCTCGAAAGCGACGACGACGCCGTCACCGTGGTGACGATTCACAAGAGCAAAGGCCTGGAGTACCCGATCGTCTACTGTCCGTTTCTCTGGGAGGATGCCGGACTCTTCCCGGAGGATGCCCGATGGGTGCGCTTCCATGACGCAGCCGATCACCAGCGCCTCAAACTCGACATCGGTTCGGACGCCCAGGAGGCTCACAAAGCGCTGGCCGACCGGGAAGCCCTGGCCGAAAGCCTCCGCCTCACGTACGTGGCGCTGACCCGGGCCAAGCATCAGTGCTCGGTCGTCTGGGGACCGTTCGCCGCCGGGAAGAAGTCGCCCCTGGCGTACCTGCTCCACCAACCCGCCAGCCCGGATCGACACGCGGATCTCCCGGCCGTGACGTCGGCCCGCATGGCCGGGTTGGATGCGACCGCGCTGCGCGCCGATCTCGAGGCTCTGGCGGCCACAGCGCCCGACAGTATCAGCGTCCGCGAGCTCGCCGACGCCGCGCAGATGACGCGCAGCCGCCGAGCCACCGAGGCGGCCCCGGCGCTCCCACTCGCCGCCCGCCGTTCAACCCGCCGTGTGCCTGCCGGTCGACGGGTCTCGAGCTTCTCGGCGCTGACGGCCGATGCGAGCGAACATTCTCCGCGTACCGAAGAGGGTGTCGACCACGACGCACACGTGGCCCGACCCGAGACGTCCCCTGCTCCGGCAGCGACGATCGCGCTCGACGAGTTCCCGACGGGTGCGGCGACCGGACAGCTCCTACACGGCATTCTGGAAGATCTCGATTTCCAGAGCACTGCCGCCGTGGCACTGCGCGACGTCGTCGCCCCTGCGCTCGCCCGCCACGGCATCGCCCCACACTGGCAGCGCCCGCTCGGCCAGTCGCTCGCCATGATGCTCGACACCCCGCTCGGACTCGACGCGGCGCCAGACGCGACCCTCCGCGCCATCGCCGGAACCGATCGCCGAGCCGAAATGGAGTTCGTGATCCCCGCCGCTCGTGTGCTCACGGTCAGCGACCTCGCCGCAACGTTCACGCGCCACCGGGCCCCCGCTGCGTGCCCCGACTACGGCACCCGGGTCTCTTCCCTCGGCTTCGAACCGCTCACGGGCTACCTCCGCGGCTTCATCGATCTCGTCTTCCGCTTCGACGAGCGCTGGTACGTCGTCGACTACAAGTCCAATCATCTCGGCTCGACGCAGCACGACTACGCCCCCGCGCGATTGGCGCGCGTCATGGACGAACAACACTACGTCCTCCAGTACCACCTCTACACCCTCGCGGTGCATCGCCACCTGCGAACGCGGCTCGCCGGATACGACTACGCGCGGAACTTCGGAGGTGTCCTCTATCTCTTCCTGCGCGGCATGAATCCCGATCACCCTCCGGGCTGCGGCATCTTCCACGATCGCCCCGCACCGGCGTTGCTCGACGACTTCGAATCGTTGGTCGCCCCGACATGACGACTGTCGACCAGTTGCACGAACAGGGGATCCTGTCCCCGCTCGATCTCCACCTGGCCCGCACGCTCGGCCGCCTGGGCCAGGAGCCCCGCGAGCAGGTACTCCTTGCGGTCGCCTTGCTGAGTCGGCACGTCGCTGCCGGAAACGTCTGTCTCGATCTCGCGGCACGCTTCTCCGTTGACACCCTGGATGCGCTCGACGACGAGGACTGGCCCGCACTCCTCGCCACGAGCCCCCTGGTCGACGACGGCCGCGGCACGACCGCAACACCGCTCGTGCTGAACGGCAGTCGACTCTACATGCGGCGCCATTGGGAGGACGAATGCGCGCTGGCGGCGAACCTCCGGGCCCGAGCGAGCACCATCGCCCCGCTCGATGTCGAACGGTTTCGCATGACGCTCGATCAACTACTGCCCCCCACACAACCTGGAGACGAGCGTCACGATGCGCCCGACTGGCAACGAGTCGCCTCCTTCCTCGCGCTTCGGCACCGGCTCTGCGTCATCACCGGCGGGCCGGGCACCGGCAAGACCACTGCCGTCGTTACCATCGCGGCCCTGGCGATCGATCAGGCCCTGGCGCGACAGGTGCGACTACCACGCATCGCCCTGTGTGCGCCGACGGGCAAAGCCGCGGGGCGCCTCACCGAGGCCGTGCGCCACGCCACACAACGACTGCGGTGCGCCCCGGAAGTTGGGCAGGCCATTCCGGAGGAGGCACACACCATCCATCGGTTACTGGGTGCGAGCACCGTGCGCCCAGGCCGGTTCCGCTACGACGCGCGCACACCGCTCACGACAGATCTTCTCATCGTCGATGAAGCGTCGATGATCGACCCTCCTCTTTTTGCTCGCCTCCTAACTTCGATTGAAGAGGGAACCCACCTTGTATTGATGGGAGATCCTAACCAGCTTCCTGCTGTGGAAGGGGGGAGTTTATTTGCGGACCTAGTTGGGCTTGA
>JAJCZP010000031.1 GCA_029262315.1 Deltaproteobacteria bacterium
TCGGTCGGACACAGGCACTCGCAGGAGCCACTGCAAATCTGCAACCCGTTGCCCGCGCCCGGACACGTCGGGCTCCCGGGAGGATCGCAGTCCTCACCTGGATCGAGCACCGAGTTGCCACATGCGCTCGGCGTCGAGGTCGCGGTCACCGTTGGCGTCGCCGCGACACCCGGCGTCGCCGTCGGCGTGCTCGTCGGAGTGGCGCTTGCCACGGAGGTTACCGTCGCCGTCGGCGCGATCGCGGTTGGAGTTGGCGTCGGAGTTGGTGTCGCCGCCCCGAGATTGCACTCGGAGGGATATGGCTTGATGCCAGGCACCATCTGATGATCGAGGCACCCGAACTTGAACTGCGTGACACAATCGACACAGGCGATCAGGTCGTCCAACGTGCTGATCGGCGCCGCGCAACTCGATCCGTCCGGGACGGTCACGTCGGGACACGTCGCGAGAAAACCGATCGCGGCCGGATCGAGGTCAGGGCTCCCGCCACAGTCGTTGTCCGCCCCGCCACACTTGTTGCAAATCATCTCGACCATTGTGGTCTGCGCATCGGCGATCTTGCCGACAGCCAATCCGTCCCCCGGGTCCGGACAGGGGCCAGAGATATCCCCCTTGACGAGCAAGTCCTCGCACCGTCGCAAGGCTTTGGAGCCCTGCTCGAAGTAGAGTTCCGCCTCCTCGCCAATCCTCAACTGACAATCATTGAGCTCACTGCCAGGCGTTGACGGGAGGAGACTCGCATAGGCGAGGTCGATCTCTTGATCTACCGCGGCCTCGACGACACACGTCACGCAATCCGCGATGTCACCGCAATCCGAGATCACATTGTCGCACGATCCATTCTCGAAATTCTGACAGGTGCCGATGTGCCAGCCGATCTCGAACATGGTCGGATCATCCACGGCGTCGCAGGTCTCGTTCGCGCCGCCGCAATCACGGGCCACGTGGCTCCGAAAGAGCGCCTCGGCGTTCGCAAGCTTCGCCGCCGTATCCGCCTCCACGACACACACCGTCGCAGGCGGCAGGAATCCCTTGACCTTCCTGGCCTCGCAGGCCTGCAGATCCTTCGCACGCTTCTGCGCCAGCAGCGCGCTCTCCTCAACGATCGTGCGCTGGCAGGTGATCGCCTCGGCGTCAGCACGAGGCGTGAAGGTCGGCGTGGGCGTTGGCGTGGCCGTCACGGTCGGCGTCACGGTTGGGGTTGGCGTCGGGGTTGCCGTCGGGGTTGGCGTGGGCGTCGGAGCCGGGTTGCACTCGAGCGGTAGGCTCTTGAGCACAGGAACGCTCAGCGCCTCCGTACACGCGGTCTTGAAGTCGGCCACGCAGCTGAGGCATCCGACGAGATCGTCGAGCGTCGACACGGGCCCGCCACACGCGCCGCCACCTGGTACGTTGAGAAACGGACACGTCGACGAGAAACCGATTTCGATTGGAGTGAAATCGTCGCCACCGCCGCACAGACGATCGGCGCCACCACAGGCCTTACAGATCTTCGAGCTGTGCTTCTCGACGGCCTTCTCGAGGGAGCGACCGGTTTTGGTATCCCCAGGCACCGGGCACGGACCAAGAATCTTGCCCTTCAATACATTCTGCTCGCACTTGGCGAGCGCCTTCGAACGCGCTTGGTAGAGCTTCGTGGTCTCCTGACCGATGGCATCCTGACACTTGTTCAGTGACGACCCTGCCGCGCTCGCCTCCAGATCGTCGTACGTCAGAGCCACGGCCTGATCCACCGCGGCCTCGTTGCCGCAGGCAAGGCAGTCCACCACATCGTTGCAATCGCCCAGCAAGTTCGTGCACGTCCCGTTCTCGAAATTGGGACATTGGCCGATGTCCCAGCCGATATCCGAGAGAGACAAATCGGCGTCCGCTCCCGTATCCGCGGCGTTGCACTGCTTGTTGCTCCCACCGCACTGCTTCGGAATCGCGGCGCGGAGTTTGCTGTCCGCTTTCGCGATCTTCGATGCGGCTTTCTCCTCAAGCATGCAATCCGTCGAGGGAGCCAACTTGCCCTTCACCTTGTCGCGCTCACATTTGTCGAGAGCCTTGATCTTCGTCTGTGCGAACTTCGCCGACTCTTTCACGATGCTCGTCTGACATTTGCGAATGTCCGAGGCCAGATCGGCCAGCGCCATCCCCGACGTCAGCGATAGCAGCGTCAGGGTCATCACAGCGGCAGCACTCAACGTTTTCATGATCGCTCTCATTGGCTATCCTCGCTCAACAACGGACGTGGAACAGATGCGTCCTAATATTTGGGTTCTCGGCACGACCGTCCGAATCAAGACGAGTAGGCACTGCTCAGACATACCGGCACTTCGGACGTTGGTCGCCGACGGCGTACCACCTCGATGTATGCGCCTCGCGACATGCGCATGTCAAGCGACATGCGCCAACGGCTTCGCGATATCGAGTACCCCCCGGGCCCGGGTTCGAAGCAGCTCTCGGAATCGACCGAAGACACGCGCTGACCCGACATATATGCTGCCCCCGTGGATCTCTTCGCGACGCGCGGGCTCATCCAGTCCCTCCGGTCGGCCGCCGCGGACACGGTCGTCCCGGTACGCGTAGTCCGCGACAGCGAACGCTCGGGAGCAAGGGCGCTGCTGCCGGCCGCCGAGACCTCGGCACCACCCGCCGCATCGGGACGCGACGTTGTGACACAGTTTTCGTCACGCGCCCTCGACCTAGCGCGTCGACATACCGACCTCGGCGAGGGCGAGCGCGCAACCCACCGCGAGCCCCCACCACGCAGGCAACGGCTCGACGTCCTCGCGTAACGCCCTCCCCGCGTCGGCGACACGCTCCGGCATTCCGCTGCCCCAGCGGTTGACGGCGGCCGATCGCGCACTAAGAGTGAATCCATGAACGCTCATCTGACAATGCGATCCGGCAATCCCGCGCTCACCGCCGAGACGTTTCAACGGACGGCGGTCGGCACGGGCGACGAAACCATGACCGTCAGCGGGACCGTCAACAAGACCGCGCTGGCGCTACTGATCCTACTCGTTGGCGCGACCTACACCTGGAACCTCGGTGCCGCCGGCGACCCCAGGGTGGGCATGCTCACGATGGGTGGTGTCATCGGCGGCCTCATCGCCGCGCTCGTCACCGTCTTCAAGAAGGAATGGGCGCCGATCTCCACTCCCATCTATGCCGCCCTCGAGGGCCTGGCGCTCGGCGGCATTTCGGTCGCGTTCGAGACGCGCTACCCGGGGATCGTCAGCCAGGCGGTGTTCCTCACCTTCGGAACGCTCGGCGCGCTCCTCCTCGCCTACCGATCAGGGTTGATCCGCGCCACCGAGAATTTCAAGCTCGGCGTGGTCGCCGCCACTGGCGGGATCATGGTCGTGTACCTGATCAGCTTCGTCCTGAGCTTCTTCGGGACGAGCGTCCCGCTCATCCATAGTAGCGGCACGTTCGGAATTCTGTTCAGCCTGTTCGTCGTCGGCATCGCCGCCCTGAACCTCGTCCTCGACTTCGACTTCATCGAGGAAGGCGCCGAGCACGGCGCGCCGAAATTCATGGAGTGGTACGCGGCCTTCGGCCTGCTGGTCACCCTGATCTGGCTGTACCTGGAAATTCTGCGACTGCTCGCGAAGCTTCAAGACCGGCGCTGAACCACCAGGGCAACCCACCACCGTGGCGCGCCACGCGGGCCGGGGCGAAACACTCCGGCCCGCGTAGCGTCCATCCGCTCACTCCGCGGTGAAACGAATCTGCGTCGCGGTATCCAAGGTGAAAATCGAGAGCGGCGCGTCGAGCGCCGAGAACGCCCCGACGATGGAGGCCCCACTTGCGTCACCGGTCAACACCGCGGGACACGAGAAGGGAACCCCTACAGCCGAGGCCGAGACCACCTTGCCCGCGGTCGCATCGGCGTCCATGATGCCGGTCTCTGCCGACCCGGTCGTAAACTGGATCACCGCCACAGCCGTACCCGGCGTCACCGGAGGCAAACACGGATCGCCAAGCGTCCGGATGTCGAGTGCGATCGCCAACGTGAGTGTCGCGTCGCCAGCCCCGTAGGGGGTCACCCCGGGCGCGGGAACGAGCGGCGAATTGCACGCCCCGACATGCGCGGGAAGGGAATCGGCGCTGTTCGGTGCCGAGCAGGCGCCATCGATCGGCTGATCCGCGACAAACACACCGCCCGTGCACGTACCCGGAACCGTGCACACACCACCGACTCCGCACGGCATGCCGTCGTCGATCCCGCCCACGCACAGGCTGAAGAGACCACCACCGCCGTTCGGCGCGCTGTCGCAGCCGGCGCCAGAGACGCAGTGATCAACAAAGACACCGAGATCCGGATGCTCGATGAAGCCGCTGGCCGTCAGGTCCGCGCCCGTGCAGTTGATCACACCCTCACCCGCGATACCGGGGGGAAACATCGGGTCGTTGACCAGGAAGGGACAGATCGTCACCAGACCCGCGACATCTGTGCCCGGAAGTTGCACCTCCTCAATCGTAAAGGGGAATGCACCCGGCACGACCTCTTCGCCGATCGCGAGGCTGACAGCACCCGCAAGAGGCACCGCCACGGCCAAGGGCTCGAGGACAGCCTCACTCGCGCCCGGTGTCTCGTCGAACGTAAACGTCGTCGTCCCCGGACAGGTGCAGAACGAACTGCACATGCCTGGACAGGCGGAATCCGCACCGCCGTCGCAAGCCTCCCCGACCTCCGCCACACCGTTGCCACATGTGCCCGCGTTGCACTCCCCGGGGTAGCCAATCCCCGCCCCCGGGTTGCCATCGCCGACCGCGGACGCCGACAGGCAATCCGCCTTGAACTCGAGCACACAATCGATGCAGTCGATGTACTCCTGAAGCGTATCGACGTCGGGATTGCCGCAATTCAAACCGGCGGGATGCACGGCATTCGGCGGCACGGAGACGTTCGGACACACGTACGGGAGCGAGACGATGTCGCCGAGTGTCGGCATGACCCCACCGCCGATGTCGGCCTCGACCGCATCGCACAGCTGATCCTTGTCGCCATCACCACCGCCGCCGCACGCCTTGCAGATCGCGGCAACCTTCTTCGCCTCGAGCTTGTTGATCTTTGCCACGCTCTTGTTGGGCACGGAGAGATCCGCGTCGGGACACGGCGACGCGGCATCGAACTTCGTCACCTTGCCGCTGAGCTTCCCATCCCAGCACTTGCTCAAGATCTTCTGCTTCCCGAGCAGGAACTTGCCGGCGTTCTTCGCGATCGTTACCTGGCACTTGTTGAGGCGCTTCTGCGGATCGGCGCCATTGGCGGGAAAGAAGTTCGCGGAGTTGAACTGATCGTACACGAGCCCGTCGATCGCCTGCTCCATCCCCTTGTCGATGATGCACTCAAGGCAGTCGCCGATGTCGCCGCATGTCCCGATCGGGTTGTCGCACTCGGTACCCGTGCCGGACTCGAAGTTCATACACGAACCGATGGCCCAATTGATCGCCGCGAGATCGTCATCGCCGTCCCCCGGAGGCACTTCGCAAGTCTTGTTCGCGCCACCGCAGGATTTGGCGATGCCGGCCTTCATCTTGAGTGCGGCGGCCTCGAGCTTGTCGTCGGGTTGCGCCTTGATGGCGGCCACGGTGCAGTTGCTGAGCAGCCCACCGTTCTCACCCTTCGTGATGGTCTTCTTCTTACATTTGTCGACGTTCTTCTGGACCGTCTTGATGTACTTCCCAACTTCCTTGTTGATGGAACGCGTGCACTTCACCGTATCGGCGCTAGCCGAGGTCGCGGCCATGACAACGAGAGCAAGAGCGGTGAGTAGAGCTTTCATGAACCTTCCTCCTTGTTGAGAAACGATATCCGTTCGGTCACGTGAAAAACGGCACCGGGCATACCGGCGGTGGGATCCGCAGACGTGCCTCCCATACAGCGCGAGGCGCTTGACCGTCAACGCATTTCTGACACCGCCGCATGATGCGGGCATTGCCGCATCGGACCATGCGCCGTTCCGCGAGCAGAGACGAAACCTTCCTCGCGGGCGGCGTTCTTAGGGCGCCGCGGTAAGAATGGATTCGACGCGCCCGGTATCCCGACGCGGAAAGCGAACGTCCGTGAGGTCGTCCCCGTCGACGTCGCGACACACCAAACCGGTCGGGTTCTGCGGAACCGAGAACACGCGGCCGTCGGCACGCCACGTGCCGTCGCCATGGCCGTTCATGATCGAGATGTCGGTAATCTGCACGCTCGCGAGCGCAAGATCGACGTGCTCGTCGCCATCGAAGTCGCCCAGACACGCGTTCCAGGGACGCTCGCGTCCGAGAGGCACGGTCGAGATCGGGGCGCCGAAGCCTCCCAGCCCGTCTCCGAGGAACACGACGATGTTGCCGCTCTCCTCGTTCACAGTGATCAGATCGAGATCGTCGTCGTCGTTGACGTCTCCCAGGACGATCTCGGTCGGCCGCACGCCACCGGAATCGAGCTTCAAGGGTGGCTCGTACGCATTGACACCGGTCGACAACAGAACGGTCAAGGTGTCGTCACCGTAGTCGGCGGTCACAATGTCGACGACGGCGTCGTCGTTCAACAAGCCCGCGGCGACCGCCTGCGGCCTGGTTCCCGTCGGGATGCTCGCGGTCTTCACGAGAAACGTCCCCTGGGTGCGGAACAACACCACACCCGCGGGCCCGGCCAGATCGTCGGCATCGAGGGTCTCGAGACTGACGATGACGTCGAGTGGCGCCACACCATCCAGGTCGGCCAACATCGCATCGAGCGGCCGCACGCCGCCGGTGGCGACACGCACGCCGCTGAACGCGCGACTGCCGCGCAGCGGTACCGCCGAGCCCTGCCCTTGAATGTAGCGACTGATGTCGTGCGTCCCCTCGTTGGTAACGACGATGTCCGGAATGCCGTCGCCGTTCATATCGCTGGCGGCGACGACGATCGGCTTGATCGACACTCCGAGTTCGACGCGCGTCACCTCGTTGGAGCCCGCGGTGCCAAACAGGACGACGACGCGGTTGTCGTTGCGACTCACCCCGACGGTGTCCATGACGCCGTCGAGATCGATGTCGGCGTCGGCGAAATGCACGAGGTTCGAGCCTATCCTGTCGTCGGAAGAATCGGGGATCTCGTCGAAGTTCCCCGCACCGTCACCGTACAATGCACGACACGGCGTCGGGATCTCGCCGTCGCAGATCACGATGTCCTGGTGGAGATCGTGGTCGACGTCGAACACCGTCGCGCCAGAGAACCGCTCGCTATTCGGCGATGCCGGCGTGCCCGCGGCGAATTCGCCCGCCCCGATCCCGATCATCACGAGCGGGAGCTGACGTTTGGTCTTGAACTGCGCGAGGAGATCCAGCCGCCCATCCTCGTTAAAATCGGCCGCCGCCAGCGAGCTGATCCTTCGCTCGACCTTGCGGAGTTCACTGACCCGCTCCGGGCCCGCACCGTCGTTCAACAGCGTCATCAGGCCGCGCGGACGCCGCGGCGCCATCACGATCATGTCGAGGGTGCCGTTACCGTCGACGTCCCCGCTCAGGAGCGGGCCCGCAAATCGCCCCGTGGGCACCACGGCGACCCGCTCGAAGTTTCCGAACCCATCGTTGAACAGCACCGCGACCGCCCCGTTGCGCCTGCCGTTCGGCAAGAATCCGATGTCGGGCGTTCCGTTGCCGTCGAAGTCCCCGACCTGCGCCGTCGTCTTGGATCGGACCTTGTCCAGCTTGAGCACGTCCGAAAAGCGCAATGCACCGTCACCCAAGAGCACGAGGAGCTGCCGACGGAAGTCGACGATCACGAGGTCGATATGGCCGTCGCCGTTCATGTCCGCCGCATCCATCGATGAGACACCGCGACCGATCTCGGGGTTGCAGCCGCGGCTGCACCCATCGCGAGATTTCGTGTTGCCGTCATCACACAACTCGGCGCCCTCTGCGACACCGTCACCACACTCCAGCCCCGGTCCCGCCAAGGCAGCCGCGAAGCCGTCCTCGCTCGTTCCGGGCAGGATCTCGAAGGTCACCTCGCGGCCCACCTTCGCGACCGTCACCGCATCGAGAAGCCCATCATCATTCATGTCCGCCAGGATCAAGGACCGTGGAGCGTTGGCGGTCGATCGTAACAACGTTGGGGTGATCGCCCCTCCCCCATCCGCCTCGAGCAGGGAGACGCTCCGGGTCTCCGCATCGGCCAGCACCAGCTGATCGCTCCCAGCCGTGCTGCGCCCAGCGAGAACGGTGAGGGGATTGAACGACTCCGAGGCCAGGACGGCTCCCACGTTCACGAAACGAGCGGGAGCGTTCGCCAAAATAATCTGAATCGTGTTGTCTTCGTTGTAGGCGACCGCGATGTCGACGAGATCGTCCCCATCAAAGTCCCCCAGGGCGACCGCGCGGGCCGAGGGATGCACGAGCACCGATTCGTCGACGACGAACGAGCCCGTGACAGTGCCGAGTAGGATCCGCACTACCGACTCCGTCGACAGAACGGCAAGATCCGCAAGGCCATCGTCGTTGATGTCGGCCCCCGCGACACCGCGCGAACGCGGCAGCTGAGGCATGGGCTCCTGCGACAGGCCCGCGCCACTGTTCAGCAGAATGTGCAGCGACGGCCGCCCTTGGCTGACGATCGCCAGATCGGGCAAGGGATTGTCATCGTAGTTCGACACGAAGCCCGCAAAAGGCGCGTTGGACTGATTGAGACCGTCGAGGTTGACCGTCGTCGCCTCGAAGGGAAAGTTGCCGGCACCATCCCCGAACAGGACCGAGATGTTGTCCGAGCGGGAGTTCACGACGACGACGTCCAAGGAGCCACTGGTGTCGAAATCCACGATCGAGACCGACCGCGGGCCCTCGCCGACATCGAACGTGCCCAGCTCGATGAAACCTCCGACCTCCTGGCCCGTATAGATGGTGAGGGATCCGTCTACGAAACTACTGACGACCACATCGAAGAGTCCGTCCCCCGTGAGATCGCCGCAGGTCGCACCCGCTGGCGAAGGAGGCGTGGCGATGATCTGCGCGGGGCCGAACACCCCGGCGCCTTCATTCAGGAACACGGTAACCGTGTCCCCGCTGAAATTCGCCACGACGATGTCCATCGCACCGTTGGCATCGCAGTCAGCAGCACTCAGACTCTGCGGATTGTCACCAGTCGGGAGAAAGAAGTCGTCGATCGAGCGATCAGCGTGCGCGGACCCGCCCGATACAAGCAGGCTGCAGACCATGAGGGCTAGCGCCAAGACGTTGATCAACGCTTGCCGATAGGAGTTAGCACGTCGAGTGCGGTGGCAAAGAAAACGCATCTAGAGTAAGCCTCCCCGGAACAAGAACATCTGCGGTCACCTCCACAGCCGGCGCGATCCTACTGCAACTCCAAGCAGATAGCCAGCCGTGCCTGTTCCAGAACGACTCGTCGAAAGGCCCCCCTTGGGATGCGGAATCGGTGCGATTCGCCGATTCTAGGGCGCTTTTCGAGCATACGATCCGAGAGCGATTCCAAACGCCACTGGGCACCCCCGAGTCTCCCCTCGCGAACCATGCGGCACCTGCCACAGCGGATGCGATAGTGGGGCGATCTGCCTCAGAACGCGCGCATCGCGCCACATCACGTTCATCCTCCGGAAGTCACTCCACTTTCGCGACCTCACGCTTCCGCGCCCGCACAGTCCACCATCTAGCGTCGTTCGAAAACGCCCGGATATTCGTCAGCCTCGCTTGGCATCCTCATTGCTCTACAGAGTCTCGTCATGTCGCACACTCTAGAATCAAAAGGATCTGTGGTGCCCGCCAGAAGATGAGGGGGGGAGTCTCGCAGGCAAGTCGCGGGGCTCCCAGGCGGACGGAGGTGGAACGGGGGAGGCCCCGTGTAGAACGGGGTAGGTTGCGGAACTGCCTGGTGTCCGTCCTGCGGACACCAGGCAGGGGAGGGTCACACGTAGGAACGTGCAATCAACTCCATACCGATGGACGCCGGCCGTGCCACGGTCGTGCCTGCTCGAGCTGCCCCGCGAGTCGGTAAAGGGTAGCCTCGTCACCAAAGCGCCCCGTAAACATCACTCCCACAGGCAGTCCGTCATCGGTCCAATGCAGCGGTAGCGAAACGGCGGGCTGTCCCGTCGCGTTCTGCAGTGGCGTGAACGGTACGTAGTTCTGAAGGAGCGCGCCGAAGACTGTAAACGGATCGCGCACGCGGACGTCGATGACACCGTTCTTGATCGGGGGCGCGCCCAGAGTCGGCGTCAGCCAACAATCATACGATTCGTGAAACTGCCCAACTTGGCGACCGGCGATCTGCAACATCGCGATCGCAAGCTGGTACTGCGATGCGGTTATCGATTGGCCGCGCTCGTAGAGCGCCCACGTAAGTGGCTCGAAGTCGTCGCCAGTCGCGGTCCGACCGCTCAAGAACGCGAACGCATCGACCGTAAACGCAAGACCGGCGCACCAGATGGTGAGAAACGGCTCTTGGGTCGATGCGCCGAGCGGCGGAGCAGCCTCCTCGACGATGTGGCCAAGCTCCTCGCACAGTCGCGCCGTCGCTTCGACCGCGGCGACACACGCGGGATCGAGCGCCTCACCCGCCAACGTCGTCCGCGAGAACGCGATGCGCAACCTCCCGGGCGACGTGGACACTTCTTCGAGAAAGGGCCGGACCACCGGAGGGGCGCAGTACGGATCGCCGGGCTCGGATCCGTGCGTGCAATCGAGCACGGCGGCGCTGTCACGCACGGTACGCGTGACGACATGTTCGGCCACGAGGCCGTGCATGATGTCACCAAGGGTCGGGCCCAGCGGATTGCGGGCACGCGTCGGTTTCATCCCGACGAGGCCACAACACGATGCCGGAATCCGGATGGATCCACCGCCATCGTTCGCATGCGCAATGGGCACGATGCCCGCCCCTACGGCCGCCGCGGATCCGCCACTCGAGCCACCCGTCGAGTGTTCGATGTTCCACGGGTTCCGTGCCGGCCCGTAGAGCAGCGGCTCCGTCGTGGGAAGGATGCCGCATTCGGGCGCATTGGTTTTCCCAAGGGTCACAAGGCCGGCCGCCTTGAATCGCGTCACGAGGGTATCGTCGTGCGACGCCGGCTTCCCCTGCATGAACGCGCAGGCGGAGTTGGTGGGCACGCCGGCGTAGTTGCCGAGAATGTCCTTCAGCAGAAAGGGCACGCCACGGAAGGGCGCCGCGCCGTTGCCGTCGGCGACGCGCGCCGCCGTCTTGCGCCCCTCATCGTACATCGGGTGCACGATCGCATTCAGGGTCGGATTGTGACGCTCAGCGCGGGTGATGGCCTCCTCGGCCAGCTCAGCCGGGGTCACCTCTCCTTGGCGCACGAGCTCCGCGAGTCCGAGCCCATCGTAGTCAGAATAACTGCTGATCGACATGCGTCCCCCTGGCCGGCTGGTTTCGTTACTAGTGAGCCCGCCAGGCCCCTGGTACAATGCTTCTCGTACCGACGCGAGGGAAACTGCGGACGGCCCCGGGGGGCCCTCGGTCTACGCCACTCGAGGCTACTTCGGGCCTCGCGGAGGCCCGGATTCCGAGCTAGACTGCCTCAGGTCTCCGTCAAGGGTTCAACGGAATCGAACGAATCGTGGGAAGCGCGCCGAACGGCAGCACACATGGCCCCCGGCTCCTGCTCATCTTGAGCTCGGAGCGCTCCGGGTCGACACTGACTCGCGTCATTCTGGGCGCGCACAGTCGCATCGTTGCGCCACAAGAGCTCTTCCTCCTGCGATACCCCGACTACCAGACGTGGCGGCGGGAGAAACCCGTCGCCGTCGAAAGCGTCGTCGAGTTTTTCCACCTCATCGGGAACCCCAAGGCGACCGCCGAGATCGACGATGCGTGTCACGACATGCAGATCCCTCAGGTCTACGAGTGGCTGCTCGGGTTCCTGGAGCCCGACATGTACCTCCTCGACAAAACGCCCGCATATGCGAACGACGGCGCGACGCTGCGGCGCTCGCTCATCCTGGCGCCGTTCTTCATCTGGCTGATTCGGCATCCGCTCGGGGTCATCGAGTCGACGGTACGAATGAAGCGCCGCGAGCGACTCGCACCTGGCGGATGGAAGGGTTTCCGACGACGGGTCTGGCATGATCTGTCGCGACTGGCGGCGCGCTTCAACAACGGCATGACACCGCTCGCCCATCAACGGGAGACGAAGTGGGTCGTCCAGCAGACGATCATTCGCGAGTTCCTGGCCACGGTCGCCGCCGGACAACACGGACGCGTGCGCTTCGAGCAGCTCGTCGCTGACCCCAAGGGAGTCATCACCGACTTGTGCGACACGATTGGTCTGCAGGTCGAACCCAGCATGCTCGATGCCATCGGCGAGCGCCGTCGCATGAACGTCAACCTCGGCGATCCCAACTTCCATACGCATTCCTCGGTCGAAGCCAAAATGGCCGATAGCTGGCGGGGTCAGTACGCGGAAGCCAACCTCACGCTCGAGACGCGCCGCTTGATGGACGCGCTCGGCATGCACGACCGGTAGGGGTCGCTTCCGGGCCAGGCGGGCGGGGTACTGTGCCCGTTGGGTGGGGGGGGGGGGGGGGGGGGGGGGGGCGGGGGGGGGGGGGCGGGGGGGGGGGGGGGGGGGGGGAGACCCCCCCCCCCCCCCCCCACC